>JAQTYS010000005.1 GCA_028688175.1 Methanothrix sp.
GTGGTCATGACCAGGCAGGCATCCATCTTTCCCCCTCGCTTGGCAGGAAGGTAAGACATGGAGAAGTTGAGCAGTGAATCCATGAGCAGCATCACGCAGTCCTCATCGCCGTCGCAGTTGCGCCTCTTGGCGGCATGAAAGAAAGGATGACCAAAGCCGGCTGAAGCCGAACTGTATCCGATGAGGCGGCAGAGCACTCCCGCCGAGGTGTGGGGAGCCAGGCCCACCATGAGTGTGCCGATCAGGTCCGCCGGTGTATTGGCATTATAGTAGGGCTGTAGGCCGTAAAACTTGACGAGCAGCTCATCCACGAATTTGGCAACTTTGATGAGATACTCACCAGCATCTCCTGCCAGAATTATGTCCTGCACGCGAAGCTCGCAAACCTGATCCTGTGCCGTCAAGGGCTGACCGTGCATGTCTTTTGTGTAGCCCAGGCTGCAAAGGATCTCAGGGCTGGTGCCTATCTCATCCGGGCGAAAATGAGTGAGGGGCAGATCGGTCAAATCGTATCGCACTGTGCCGTCTTTGAAGATGTTCACGCCGTGTTTGGCACGCAGTATGCCCTTCTCCAGGGGCTCGGGAGTCTTATCCCGTGAGGAGAGGCCGAGGACGCCCTTGAGCGACTCCGGTTCCCGCTCGCCCAAATTCTCCAGTGCCTGATGATACAGCTTCTTTACATCGATCTGCATCTTGGCAACGGCCGTCGTCTCTTTATCGCATTTGGGGCACTTATCGGGGGCGGGAATATTGCACTTGGGGCAGACCCTCTTCTTTTCGGTGTGGCTGCCGCATTCGCAGCGGAAGGAAAAGCCTTCTTTGCCGCAGACTTTGCATACCCTCCGCTCGATCTCCACATTGATGATGCCGGTGGTATTGCTGGTGGAGTGCTTGGCAGCCTCTTGAATGGATCTTGATTTGCCGCCCTCTTCTCCCGCCGGAAAGAGAACATGCGGAGGTGGGCGCATCAATCTTTTATCCGATTTCTCGGGTCGGCCCATGCGAGCGCCGACGCGCGTGGGAGCCCGAGCGCGAACGACCAGGCCGGAACGTTTATTGACCAGTTCCAATGCCGAGTCTTCTTTCTTTTCTGCATCATTACTGAATCCATCCTCAGCCTCTTGAACATTGCATCTTTTCAGGGCCTCGCCATCCTTCTCCAATCCCAGGCAGAGCAATAGTGGCAGCGGATCTTCGATGATGATCTTTCCGCTCCTCACTTTGTGGAGGACCAGCAGCGTCTCCAGTGCCTCCTTGGCGCTCATGGGAAGCTGGAGGGTTTTGGATTCAAGAACGCCTTCAGATAATGCCAGAGTGGCAAGCGTCTCATACTCCTGCAAAGAAAGATCATGCCACAGATAGGTATGAGCCGGATGGAGGGGAACGCCAAATTCTCGACATAATGAAATGGCTTTTTCTCCTGTGATCTTTTCTTTGCCGGAGGGATCTCCGCCTGCCTTGAGCAGCTCCTGCGCCCACCACTCAAAGGCATAAGATGCGACAGCCAGAGGCCGGTTGTTTTCCAGGAACTCACCATAGCTGATTAAAATTTCGCCGATATCCAAAATGCTCGATATGTGGGCTTTAAGCGCCGTATGGATGGTCCTGGGATCTTTGCAGCTCCTGGGCATCCATTGCAGGATATCCTGCTCGCAGTCAAGGCGAATCACATCGCCGTTTAAGAGCCTCACCGTCGGGCCTTCGATGGAGTTGACGGGCGCCACAGCCGCCGCTTTTCCCGGCTGCTCCACCTTAATCTGGGTTCCGGCGGCCATAAACTGACCCAGAAGCATCATGGTGGCGGGATTGATGCCGGCGGCAGCAAGGCCCGTATTTCTGGCTCGCCCGTACCTCAGCCGAAAGCCGCCTGCTCGAGATGGATGAGAAAAGACGGGACGTCCTGCAATCAGATCCCGCAAGAACTTGGGAGTTGAGTCTCCACCATCTTTTTTGCCGCTGGTAAGGGTATCGAGCCACTCCCAGCCAGTGATCCCCAATTTAGTGACATGCTTCTTGAGCTTGGGCCTCTTCAGGGCGATGCCCTCAGCCGAGACCAGAGCGATGCCACCCCTCACTCGGTTGGTATCGATCCTGGCAAGGTCGCGGTATCCCGATACTTCTTCCTCCTCAGTGGGCTCGCCCTCTATGCAGATGGGGCAGTTTCTCACAATGATTCGGATCTCGTCATCTGAGGGGGAATACTGCAGGCCGGCTACGCGTTTGTAAAGGCCGATCTCCTCTACATAGCGCTCCACTTCTTCCGGCCTTGGTTTCCAGGGAGCTATGCCCATGGCCCGTCTCACATAATCGGCCACGAGAACAGAGAGAGCCTGAGCGGTTCCGCCGGCAGATCGAATTGGTCCAGCATAGTAGACCTTCAGGTATTCCGTTCCGTCATCATTCTTCCCCAGGTCCACGCGAGCTATTCCTTCAATGGGCGCAGCCACCACGCCCTCGGTCAGCAGGGCCACAGAGGTTCGGATGGCGTTTTCCACCGACTGAATCTTGCTGGCTCCCTTTCCCAGACGCCCTTCAGCGAAATCTACGCCTATGGCCAGAGCCGCTTCTTCCCTGCTCAAGCCCTTCTCTTCCAGCTCCCGAACGCGCACCGCAATGCCGGGAATGCCTATCAGCTTCTCTACTCTTTCCGCCAGGTCAACTGCCAGCGGTATCTCCACATCGGTGGTGGGGTCCAGTCCCCTACTGCGTGCTGCCTGGGCTATCTGCATGGCGTTTTTAAGGCCCTGCTGTAGATGCTCGAAGTATTCGGAATTTTTCATTACTCTTTTCCCCATAGATTCAGGCCCGTGATGGAATCAGGGACTCTTTTTAGGGGCAGGCCGGAAAGCTCCTGCAAATATAGTTCAGCGGCAAAGACGGTTCCGCGGACAAGGTGGCCGCCCCAGGTTCTTCCCGTCCTGTCCGATAGAACGGCGTGAGCATGCACAAATGGCCTACCGTCCTTCAGGGATATGTTGCCAAAGCAAGATGCTAGTTCTACTGGCTCTTCCAGGGCAATCTCGCCGTACTCATGAGATTTCTGATCGTAGTAGGCGAGACCTGCCCGAGAGAGAGCACCTATCGCAGAGAGGGCTCCGATCTCAATTTCATTATCTTCTGCCAGAATAGTGAACTGGCTGATGATATCCTCTCCGTGATCAAGCCTGGCAAAGATGATTCGGCCCTGTATAAAATTTCTGATAAGCATTAACTATCCCTTATCCACCAACAACGCATGAGATCATAATGCTTTCGTAGGTAGATTATTCTTGGAAAACAGCGAGTGAAGTATCGTCACATATTTCTGCATCTTGGAAAGTGAGATCTGCTTTTCTCCGCTTTTATGGATAATATTAAAACGGGATCTCATTAATGAAAAATGGTCGCTTGATATCCTTTTAAGCAAACTTTATAAAATATATTACCATTCAACCCCTCATCTTCGCGTGGGGTTATAGCATGACTTAAGTCGGTTGCATGCAAGAAATTCATATTTACTTAATATTATTTTTTGATAACTTATAAAGTTTCGATATCTGTAAAAACTATAATGATTTTTTTGTACCATTTTTCCAGTGGAACCTTCCCGGCAGAGAGCTTTCTCTCCCTAACGCGGGACTTTCTATTCTCGTCCAGGAGTTTAAGAACTTTGCGCCTTCCTTCACTCAATGCCTTACTTTTAGTCTCACTAAAATCCGCTCTCAAAGCGTCATCTATTTTTGATGTGAGATGCAATAATCCGCGATGAATCTGGAGTCTCTGGCATCCCAGCTGCGAGGATTTGTAGGCATCACTCGCAAAAAGCAGATAGGCAGCCTCATGCAGTTCTTTCCCATACAGTCCGAGCGCATCATTGCCTCCTTTGGTGAGGATGCTGCTGTGATTGATGACGATGATGATGTCATGCTCCTGGCGGCGGACGGCATCTGGTCCAAGCTCATGGAGGTCGATCCGGAGTGGTCCGGCTACTGTTCCGTCCTGGTCAATGTGCACGATATCGCGGCTATGGGCGGCTGGCCGGTGGCCATGGTAGATGTGCTCTCCGTGGACAACCAGGAGATAGCAGAGAAGGTCCTGCGAGGCATGAAAAAAGCCATAGAAAAATTTCATGTGCCAATCGTCGGCGGGCATTTGCATCCGGATACGCCCTACAGCGCTCTGGACGTCTCCATTCTGGGCAAAGCAAAGAAGAGCGGCGTCATCCTGAGCAGTACGGCCAGAGCCGGCGAGGTGGTAGTAGCTGCAGCCGATATGGATGGCCATCCGCATGCCAAATTCTCTATAAACTTCGACTCCACCAGCTTCAAGGACAGCAAGACCCTGCTCACCCAATTGGGATGTATGCAGGAGCTGGGCGAGAGGGGCCTCGTCAAGGCGGGAAAGGATATCAGCAATCCGGGGCTTCTGGGAACCCTGGGTATGCTGCTTGAGGCCAGCCGGGTGGGCGCAGTGGTAGATGTGGAGAAGATAGCCGTTCCCACCGGCTTGGATCTGGCAAGCTGGCTGAAGATGTATCCGGGAATGGGATTTGTGGTAACCACAAAACCCGAAAACGCGCAAGCGGTTCTGGAGGTATTTGAAAGGCGCGGTCTCACAGCCAGAGTGATTGGACGGGTAACAGAGGAGAGAAAGCTCATCATTCGCCAGGGTGAGCAAGAGGTTGTGCTCTTTGATCTGGAAAAGGAGTGCGTAACCGGAATTCACTAAAGTGGTAGTAATGGATTCCAACTTTGTAAGCTCATTGAAGGAAACGGCAAAAGCCAGGCGGGCTCGCATCGGCATAGGCGTCTGGAAGGCAGATGCAGAGCTTATCGCCTCTTTGCAATCGGCCACAAAATATGCCGACCTGCTTGTTGTGGGCGATACAGCTTGCGCTTCTACTCTGGACTATGTCGCCTGCGAAGAGCCCTGGAAAGAGCTGGTGCGTCTTTTGGCGGAGGGCGAAATTGATGGCGCTGTGAGGGGAAACCTGCCCGCGGGAAGGACCATGCGTGCCCTGGCCGAGCAGTTTGGGATCCACGTGCGGCGCTTGGCTCTGCTGGAGGTTTCCGGCTGGGCTTTCCTTCTGGGGCCGGTGGGCATTGATGAGGGCGAAACTGCGTCGGATCGTCTGGAGCTATTGCTGGGCGGGGCCGGATTTCTGCAGGGCATGGGCGTGCAGCCCAAAGGGGCCGTGCTCTCCGGTGGCAGGATGGAGGACAGGGGTCGCGCTGAGCGCGTGGACCGAAGCCTTCTGGAAGGCGAGCTGATCGCCGCCCAGGCGAAGGAGTCCGGCCTGCAGGCAGAGCATAAAGGGATACTTATTGAAAGCTGCCGGGGGGACGATATTGTCATTGCTCCCGAAGGGGTTTCCGGCAACCTCATCTTCCGAACGCTATTACTATTATGCGGTGCCCAGTCCTACGGCGCGCCGGTGCTGATGGACCGGGTATTCGTGGACTCTAGCCGGGCAAGAGGCGGATTCGACGGGCCGGTGATGCTGGCCAGCTGCATGGTTGCGATGAGGGAGAGCAGCGGGGCGGTGAAATATCTTCTGGCCGCTCTGGCAACTAACAGTTCCGGCAATAAGATTTGATCCGCTGATGCATGACCTGGTGAACAATAGGTCATGTATTCTGTCCTTTTTGGAAAGGAACCTGATAAGTGCTCTATAGCTATTACCGACAAGAAAGTCAAGTTCATCCTGGGTACTGAATGGGAAGACGGCAAGGTTACATTCCGACTTGTGAAAAAATAACTTGTTGTTCTCTCGTAATCTTATCTCAAAAATAGAAATTTTAGTCCACTCTCTTGAAGAGCTTGCCCTCTGCTCCGCAGATGGGACAGACACCGGGCGCTTCTCGTTCCACCGTATTGCCGCAATAGGGGCAGACGTAGTAGGGGAAGGTCTCCTGGCCTGGGCTCAGATCGCCCAGCAGCTTCCGGTAGAGCCGGGAATGGATCTTCTCCACCTCGTTGGCATAGTGGAAGGATGTTTCTGCTGCCTTATTGCCTTCCGTCTGGGCAGTCGCAATCATCTCCGGATACATCGCTTCCCATTCCTCGTCCTCTCCGGATATAGCAGCTTGCAGATTCTCTTTGGTGGACTTGATGCCTTTCAGGACGCGCAGATGATTTACGGCATGAACCTCTTCTGCTGCCGCAGCCGCCCGAAAGAGCCTGGCCGCCTGGGCAAATCCTTCCTTATCCGCCTTGGCTGCAAAAGCGCTGTACTTGCGATTGGCCTGCGACTCGCCGGCAAAAGCCTCTTTTAGAAACTTCTCTGTGTTGGACATGAGCTAAACCTTCCTTTTGCGAAGATACTATTATTTGCTTATCTACCTATGCTTTGAGATAGAAACCAAATTTACGAGGATTGGTCATTATTCTTGCTACTTCATCAGCTCTTGAAATTCATTGACGGTCAGGTCTGCGTCTCTTAAAATGCTCTTTAAGATCTTGGGATGTAGCTCTTTGCCGGAATGATAAGGCACAGTAACCCTCCGTCCTTCCGCATTCTTGAAGATCCTATGGCTACCGCTCTGGCGTGCAAGAAAGAAACCGGCCTTCTCCAGGACACGGACCGCTTCAGCAGGGCTTATCCTAGGGAGCCTATCGTTCATACAGCGACTTCCAGAGATGTCAGGCTGATTGATTCCGGCTGAGGAACTCCTTCGCCGCTATCCAATAGATCTTCTACATGGAGGTGTATAGCGTCTTTGATATTCTCTAAAGCTTCCTCATAGGTATCGCCCTGAGTATAACATCCTTGCAGTTCTGGAGCGAAGGCGAAATATCCGTCTTTGTCTTTCTCAATCACTACCGAGAAGCGATAAACTCTTGACTTGGCGCTAACCAGCTCTTTGGATAGATTTGTCTCTGCGACAGAATTCATGTAGTAGAAGAATTTCTTCCAGAGTAATTATCCTTTGCCTTCGGTTCGCTTCCCATTAGGAACCTTTATCGTGTGTTCGATACGTACCATCAGACTGAGGGAGAGATGAACAACAATTTCAGCGAACGAGCCAACTTCATTTGGTCTGTTGCAGACCTGATCCGGGATGATTTCAAGCGCAGCAAATATCAAGATGTCATACTTCCCCTAACCGTCCTGCGGCGCATAGATTGCGTCCTGGCGAGTACAAAGCCTGCAGTTTTAGAAAGAAACGCCAAGCTCAAAGGAAAACTGGACAATCTTTATCCACAACTTTGCGATGCTTCAGGATTTGCTTTCTATAACACTTCTCTCTATGATTTCGAGCGGCTCGTGGCTGATGCTCCCAACCTGGCCACCAACCTTCGGGCTTACATGAATGGTTTCAGCGACAACATGCGCGAAGTGCTGGAGAAATTCGACTTCAACAATACCATTGCCAAGCTGGATGAAGCGGGCCTACTTTTCAAGGTCGTGGAGATGTTCAAAGAGATTGACCTGCACCCAGACAAAGTTTCCAATATCGAGATGGGCTACATCTTCGAAGAGCTGATTCGCAGGTTCAACGAAGCCTTGAATGAGAATCCAGGAGAGCACTTCACGCCCCGCGAGGTCATTGGCTTGATGGTCAATCTCCTTCTCTCCCAGGATGCAGAGGCTCTGAGCCATAATCACATTGTGCGCACGGTCTACGATCCCTGTTGCGGTTCGGGTGGAATGCTGACCATATCCAAGGAGAGGATCTGCGAGATCAATCCTCTGGCAGAGGTTCATCTCTTCGGCCAGGAGGTGAACGCGGAGACTTTTGCCATGTGCAAATCAGATCTTTACATGAAGAGCGCTGATGGGCGAGATGCAGAGAACATCTCCTTCGGGAGCACTCTTTCGCATGACAGGCATGATGACAAGAGGTTTGATTACCTCCTGGCCAATCCGCCCTACGGCAAAGACTGGAACAAGGAGAAAGAGGCTGTGGAAGCGGAAGCTGAGCGCGGCTACGCGGGCCGATTCGGGGCAGGCACCCCCAGAATCAGCGATGGCCAGCTCCTCTTCTTGCAGCACATGCTTTCAAGGATGAAGCCCATTGATCATGAAGGCAGTCGTGTGGCTATAGTCATGAACGGCTCTCCCCTTTTTACTGGTGATGCAGGATCTGGAGAGAGCGAGATTAGGCGCTGGATTCTGGAGAACGATTGGCTGGATGCCATCGTTGCCCTGCCGGAGCAGCTTTTCTACAATACCGGGATTGCCACCTATGTCTGGATTCTGACCAATCGCAAGCTTGCGGAGCGGAAGGGCAAAGTGCAGCTCATAGACGCCGCCAGCATGTGGGTTCCCATGAAGAAGAGCCTGGGCAATAAGCGCCGTGAGATCTCGCTGGAGCAGATTAAAGAAGTCACCCGGATCTACAAGGAGCTGGAGGAATCCGAGCACTCTAAAATTTTTAGTTCGACCGACTTCGGCTACAGGAAGATAATAGTAGAGAGGCCCTTGCGGTTGAATTTCCATGTCAGTCCCGAGAGGATTGAGAGGCTCAAAGACGAGAAGGCCTTCCAGAGCCTGGCGGTGAGCAAGAAGAAGGATCTTCAGGCCAAAGCCCGCGAGGAAGAGGTGGGCAAGAGAGAGCAGGAAAAGATTCTTGGAATGCTGGCTGCCATGCCGGACACGCTCTTCAAGGATCGCCCCTCTTTCGAAATGGCTCTTTCTACTGCAATGAAGAGATCTGGATTGAAGCTGTCTGCGCCTTTGAAGAAGGCCATTTTATCAGCTCTGTCAGAAAGAGATGAAAGTGCCGGGATTTGCAGGGACAAGGACGGCCATCATGAGCCCGATTCGGAACTGCGGGATACTGAGAGCGTACCTCTGAATGAGGATATTGCAGACTACTTCGAGAGAGAGGTCAAGCCCCATGTGCCGGATGCCTGGATAAATGCATCCATTCGGGATTATAAGGACGGAGAGGTGGGGCGCGTGGGCTATGAGATCAACTTCAACCGCTACTTCTACAAGTACACACCACCTAGACCCCTGGAGGAGATCGGAGCGGAGATAAGGACGTTAGAGAAAGAGATTGCTGAGTTGCTGAGGGATGTGGCGGAGTGAACTTGTCTCTTGATTTCGGTTTTGCTGCATCAAAGCTTAAGGTATTAAATGGGCTGCTATCCACCGACGGTGAAATCAGGTTGCTCCAAGCATCGAAATTGGGGGATCGACCTTGATAGAATCAATCCAAGGAACCAACGCAAACTTAAGGCCATATCCCATATACCTGGATGTGGATTTGCTTGATAAGATGCCTGAGAATTGGGAAATTAAAAAGTTAATCCATATTGCATCTTCAGAATTAAATTCTTTTGTCGATGGTCCATTTGGATCTGATCTTAAGAATGAAGAATACCAAGATTCCGGAGTTCCACTAATTCAATTAAACAATATACGCGATGGAAGACACATATCCAATAATCTGAAGTTTATTTCGGAAAAGAAGGCAAAAGACTTAGAGCGGCATATAATTTTGCCAGGTCAAATTGCAATCGCAAAGATGGCCGATCCGGTAGCAAGAGCAGCTATAGTTAATAGCACATACTCCAGATACGTTGTAGTGGCTGACTGCGTAAAATTCGCTCCAAATGATAAAAGTGGCTTTGCACCTTTCATTGTTTATTCAATAAATTCGCCATATATTCGGTATCAAGCTGAATTACTCTCGACAGGCACAACACGTCTACGAATTAATTTAGTACAAATAAAAAAACTCAGAATATTATTACCATCATTATCAGAACAGCACGCCATTGCCGCCTTCCTGAACCGCGAGACCGCGAAGATCGACGCCCTCATTGCCAAGAAGGAGCGGCTCATCGAGCTGTTGCAGGAGAAGCGCGCCGCCCTCATCAGCCATGCTGTGACCAAGGGCATCGATCCGAGCGTGCCCATGAAGGACTCTGGCGTGGAGTGGCTGGGAGAGATACCAGAACATTGGAAAATTGGCATCAAATTGAGCCGAATAGCAAATGAAGAGAGAAATTCCTTCGTTAATGGACCATTTGGAAGTGATCTATTGACATCAGAGCTAAAAAATGAGGGCGTGCCGGTAATATATATAAGGGATATAAAATTAAATAATTATATCCGAGTCAGTGAATCATATGTTAGTAAAGATAAGGCAAATGAACTTGATAACTTCCGTGTTGACCCAAAAGACGTATTAGTGGCAAAGGTAGGAGATCCACCTGGAACAACTGCTGTTTATCCAGAGAATGAGCCCGTTGGAATTGTAACGCAAGATGTGATAAGGATAAAAATCAACAGCAAATTAGCTTTGCCAATTTATATATCCCACTTATTTAATTCTAAATTCATGGGTAATCTCATTGACACAATTTCGATTGAATCCACAAGAACGCGGATATCCCTAGGTTCGTTCAAACAGCTAAGGATCATGCTCCCATCTGTTGAAGAGCAAAAAGATATTATTGCTTTTCTTGACTGTAAAACCAATAAAATCAATATGCTTATATTAAAAATTCAGAAGGCCATTGGAACACTTAAGGAGTATCGTACCGCTCTTATCTCCGCCGCCGTCACCGGCAAGATAGACGTGCGGGATGAAGCTGGTGTTGTCGCATGACTCTCTGGATGGTTCGTGGAGGAAAATGGGGCGAGCACGAGCGCGTGGCGCTGGAACGCGGCTTGGCATGTATCGGTTTTGAGTATATGCCTGATCTCAGTCCCGCGTCCACAAGGGAGCTTATGTTTGATCTGGTGAGAAAGAGCAATCCCGAAACCAGCGAGAATGGTGCCTATAACTTCACGGGACAGCTTTTTGCCTTTGCCCATCGCATGAAAACTGGTGATATGGTGGCCATGCCGCTTAAAAACCGATCTCAGGTGGCAATAGGCCGCGTTACTGGTCCGTACAGTTATCGGACGGACCTGGGTGAAATCCACCATGTACGCCCTGTGGAGTGGATAAGAACCGACATTCTTAGAACTGCCTTTTCCCAGGACCTCCTTTACTCCCTGGGGTCTGCCATGACCGTCTGCCGGATTAAACGCAACAACGCTGAGGCACGGTTCAAAGATATCCTGGAAGGAAAGCCTGACAATGGCACCGTTTCCTATAATGCTGCTAAAGGAGATCATGGCAACGCAGAGACGGACAAGGAAACTGAACCATTAGCCGATGTTGAACGGTTTGCCAGAGATCAAATCCTGGGTTATCTTGAGAAGCATTTCAAAGGGCACGACCTGGCCCGCCTGGTGGATGCGGTTTTATGTGCCGAAGGATATGTTACTCACTTTTCTGAGCCTGGCCCAGATGGCGGCGTGGATATCCTCGCAGGCCTAGGAACGCTTGGATTCGACGGCCCCAAGCTTTGCGTCCAGGTGAAATCTTCTAAATCTCCTGCAGATGTACGCATCTTGCGAGAGCTTCAGGGAACGATGACGACTTTCAAAGCCGATCAGGGTCTCCTGGTGAGCTGGGGTGGCTTCAACAATCCTGTAATGAAAGAAGCCAGGCAAAGCTTCTTCTCGGTCAGGCTTTGGGATGCCGATAATCTGGTTGAAGCAATACTCAGAAACTATGAGCGGCTGCCAGAAGACTTAAAGAGCGAACTGCCTTTGAAACGAATATGGGCGCTTGTACCCGAGGAGAGCGATATGACATGATGCAAATCTCCGAGAAGAGTTTCGAAGAGTCTATCGAGTCCGGCCTTGCGGGTCATGGATACAGCAAGCGCCTTCCTGAGGAGTATGATCGCAATCTATGCTTAATTCCTGGGGACCTCTTCGACTTCCTCTATGCCACCCAGCCCAAAGAGTGGGAGAAGCTCAAGAAGATCTGCGGCCCCGATGCCAAGAGCCGCCTTCTCAAACGACTCTTCGATGAGATAGAGCGACGTGGAACCCTGGAAGTGCTTCGCAAAGGCATCAAGTCCGATGGCTGCCGGTTCCAACTGGCGTACTTTCATCCCGTATCCGGCTTGAACGCGGAGCTTCAAAGGCTTTACGAGGCCAATGTCTTCTCCTCGGTGCGTCAGCTCCACTACAGCCTGAAAACCGAGCAGAGCCTGGATCTTGGTCTATTCTTGAATGGTCTTCCCATCTTCACAGCCGAGCTAAAGAATCCGCTCACCGGGCAGACTGTGGAGGAAGCCATTAAGCAGTATCGTTTTAATAGGGACCCAAAAGAGCCGCTCTTTGATTTCTGCCGCAGCCTGGCACACTTTGCCGTAGACCCTGACCTGGTCTACGTGGCTTCAAGTCTGACCGGGCCAAAAACTCGCTTTCTGCCTTTCAATTTGGGAAGGGATGGCGGCGCGGGAAATCCGCCATCCTGGAAAGGCTACTCTACAGCTTACCTCTGGGAGCAGATCTGGTCTAAGGAGAGCGTCCTTAATCTACTGCAGCACTTCGTTCACATAGTCGAGGAGGAAGATGACAAAGGCCGCAAGACAGGCAAACGCAGCCGAATCTTTCCCAGATACCATCAGCTCGACAGTGTTCGCAGGTTGATCCAGGACGCGCGAGAGCGTGGCCCAGGCAGAAGCTACCTGATCCAGCACAGCGCAGGCTCTGGCAAATCCAACTCGATCGCCTGGCTAGCGCACCAGCTTTCGGTTTTGCATAACGATGCCGACAAGAGAGTCTTCGACTCGATCATCATCATTACCGACCGCCGAATCTTAGACCGCCAGCTACAGCAAACCGTCCGCCAGTTCCAGCAGGTGGATGGCGTTGTCGAGAACATCGACAAGACCTCCAGGCAACTGAAAGAGGCTCTGGAGTTGGGCAAGACAATAGTAGTAACAACCCTGCAGAAATTCCCTGTCATAGCCCAGCAGATGAATGCCCTGGCGGGCAAAAGCTTTGCAGTTATCATAGACGAAGCTCATTCTTCCCAAAGTGGCGAGAGCACCAAGAGCCTCAAGAAAGTCCTGGCTGCGGGAAGCCTGGAAGAAGCCGAAAAACAAGATGCGAAAACTGCCGAGGAAGACCTGGAAGATAGAATCAATGCAGAGGTCAGGAGCAGGGGACGCTTGGCCAACGTCAGCTATTTCGCTTTCACCGCTACGCCAAAACCCAAGACTATGGAGCTATTCGGAAACCGCAGGGAGGACGGCAGCTACGCCCCGTTCAGCCTCTACTCAATGCGCCAGGCTATCGAGGAGAACTTCATTCTGGACGTGCTGGAGAACTACACGACCTGCCAAACCTACTGGAACCTCCTCAAGAAGATCGAAACCGACCCTCACTACAAGAAGGACAAAGCCACCTACCTTCTGCGGTCTTTCGTTGACCTCCACGAGCACACAGTCCATAAAAAAGTATCGATCATGATCGATCATTTTGCAGGCCACGTCATGCACTGCATAAATGGCAAAGCCAAGGCCATGATAGTCACCCGATCCAGACTTCATGCCGTACGCTACAAAAAAGAAGTAGACCGCTATATCAAAGAGAAAGGCTACAGTTTTAAGTCTCTCGTTGCTTTCTCCGGAACTGTAAGGGATGGAGGAATCGACTATACTGAGTCGAATATGAACGAAGGCATTTCGGAGAAACAAACCGCTGAAACCTTCAAGGGAAATGAATACCGGCTCTTGATTGTGGCCAACAAGTTCCAGACCGGCTTTGATCAGCCGCTTTTGCATACCATGTACGTGGACAAAAAGCTCGGGGGAGTCAATGCCGTCCAGACCCTATCCAGATTGAACCGGGTCCATCCAGGAAAAGAAGAAACAATGGTTCTGGACTTTGCCAATCAGGTGGAAGAGATTCAGGAGGCTTTCCAGCCTTACTATGATCGGACAATCCTGACCGAAGGCACGGACCCTAATCTGCTCCATGACTTAGAGAATAAATTAGAAGACTGGCGATTTTATGAGAAAGAGGATATCCAGCGATTTGCAGAGATCTATTTCATTCCTGTCGTCAATCAGGATAAGCTTTACTCTGTACTGCAATCGCCTTTGGACCGATTCAAAGAAGCAACAAAAGAAGATCAATCTGAATTCAAAGGCACTCTCCGGGATTACATTCGCCTTTACGCCTTCCTTTCACAGATTCTCCCCTTCGCGGACCCCGAGCTGGAGAAGCTCTACGTCTTTGCACGCTATCTACAGCGCCGCTTGCCCCCGTCAGACGAGCGCTTGCCAAAGGAAATCCAGGAACAAATTGATATGGAATCTTACCGCGTGCAAAGAACCAGCAGCGGAAAGATTGAGCTTGCCAGAGGCGTGGGTGGACTTGAGCCGATGCGAACCAAAAAATCATCTTTCAGCCAAGATGAGATTGAGGCATTATCGGCGATCATTGAGGAGCTGAATCAACGCTTTGGCACAGATTTTTCCGAGGAGGACAAAGTTTTTATCAAGCAGTTGGAGGAGAGGCTTGCTAAAGATCATTCACTGGTCAATAGCGTTAAAGTAAACACAAGCGAGAACGCACGTCTAACCTTTGATATCGTCGTAAATGAACTGCTACAGAAGATGATTGACTCCAACTTCAAGTTCTATGCACAAATTACAGACAAGCCGGATTTCTCCAAGATGTTCATGGATTGGCTTTTCGACCGCTACATAAAATCTTTGCAAATGCAAGAGAAATCTCAGAAGTAAAGACTGACTGAAGAGGAGATCAGGATTGTGGAAGGACATATGAATTATGAACGATGAGTGGTTGGGAGCCATAAATATTAGCTTTCTTCGCGGACATGCAGCTGAGCTCAGGCAAAGCATAAGCCAGCTATCATTGAAGCCAGAAGAGGTTGAGAAAAGCTAGTGGGAGTTCTGGCGGTGATTGATGATTGGTGATGAATACGGATTTGGCTCTAATTATTAGTGCAATTTCTGTAGCATGCAGCATAATATCGCTTGCTATATCAACCCTAATCGCATTGCGATCAAAGCAGGTATATCGGCCTGTTTTAGCATTTAACATGGGACTGTTACCCGCAAACACGAAAATGAGAAAAATCCTCAAAAATGCTGCCATCTCTTCAATAATTTATAGTGCCTCAATCCCTCAAAATAGCGAAGTGGCCTTTATATGCCCATATATAATAATGAATGATAGCAAACTGCCCATTTCCAACATAAAATTGCAGCTACAGTATGCATCGAAATATGCTGTTAAAAATGATGATAAAATAATAGGTATAATAAATAAAGGCAAAGAAATGGAGTTTCAGCTTCTTACTACGAGTTCAGAATTAAGGAATTTCCGCGAAGTTCGGATATTGGGTTCAAGGGCCCAAGTTTGCTATACAATTCCTGTATTGAGACCTGAAGAACCACATGTTATTTATGATGTTGTAAAATTCTTGAAAGATGACTCGTGCATAAATCCAGAAAATAGAGACGAAGACTATGGAATCAACATAGAATTAGCAAAAAAATTACGCATGATTAAGAAATTATGCGGGTTTTGCGTTATAGATGTTGATATTTACTCTGAAAATTGTTCTCCTACTTCAAAGAGGCTTAAACTGCTATGGTTCGATACTAATTCTGCAAAAGAAGCAATAAAACTTGCTGATGATGCCAGGAAAGCATTTTGGGGAGGCAAATGGCCGACTCCAGGTCGTTATTATTCTAAGAGAAGTTGGCCTTTTAAGTTTGAAAGTATAGTTGAGGAACGTGGAGAGGCAATTAAGCCAAAGTTAGAAAAAATAGAGATATTTAGAAATAGATTTTTTTATTTTGAGGATCCATTTGGATCCACAAGGGAAATCGTTTCTCTTTATATGCCTTATTGGAATTACCTTGAGTTACACATTGATCCTGATTATATGTTACAAGGATTGCGTGCTACAGATTTTACTTTGGATAATTTTGGTCGGATCACTAGAGAAACACTAAACGAAAAACTACCAAAAATATTCAAGAGATAATGGCAAGCTAAGATAGTTGGATCCCACATTCCGCACTTTGGGTTTCAGATTTGGCATTTTTGCAGCTATCGATATTTGTTATTTAATGAAAATATTTTAATTAAATATGATTTTATTACTAATAATTTTGACAATAAGTTGATTTTGGGTTGATTTTTATCTTGTGGATGAATGTGGCATATCTTCGCTCAATCGGAGTGCAAGGGAAAGCAGACAAATATTAATTGGAATAGATAGTGCTATCTATAATTATATTCCACGAATCGATAGCAAGAAAAATACTCGATTAAGGAAGCTAAAGTGCGGAATGTGGGTTGGATCTCTTACCGCGGATAGTATCATTTGGAATTGGAAACGATCGGAGTGGATTTTTACAGAAAATTTTACTTAAACCAATTTATCTCTTGAAAAAAGATGTGAAAAAGGGTGCAAGGACTCTACTCGAAGTCCTCTCCACCCATGCCGCCCATGCCTCCGGGCATTCCACCGGGCATGCCGCCCGGTCCGCCGGACTTGGAGGCGATGACATCATCGATCCTCAGGATCATGATGGCAGCCTCGGCTGCTGAGTTGATGGCCTGGGTCTTGACCCGCAGAGGCTCGACTACACCCAAGTTGAGCATATCCACCGGCTTGCCGGTGTCCATGTCCAGGCCGGAAGTCTTTATGCCCTTCTCATGCTGGCTTCTCAGCGATACCAGGGAATCGATCTGATCGAGGCCTGCGTTCTCGGCCAGGGTCTTGGGTATGACCTCCATGGCATTGGCAAAGGCCTCAATGGCCAGCTGCTCACGCCCACCAACGGTCGAAGCATAAGCTCGAAGCCGGAGAGCCAGCTCTACCTCAGGTGCGCCGCCGCCGGCAACCAGCATCTTGTCCTGCACTGCCACGCCCACAACGCGCAGAGCATCCTCCATGGCCCTGTCCAGCTCATCGACCACGTGCTCAGTTCCGCCTCGCAGAATGATGGATACGGACTTGGGATTCTCACAGTCTTGAACGAAGGTCATCTTCTCATCGGAAACCTTTCTCTCCTCGACCAGGCCGGCTTTGCCCAGGTCATCCTTGGAGATCTCATGAATGCTGGTGACGACTCTTCCGCCAGTTGCGCGGGCCAGCTTATCCATGTCGCTCTTCTTGATGCGGCGCACTGTGTAAATGCCTGCCTTGGCCAGGAAGTGCTGGGCCAGGTCATCGATGCCCTTCTGAACGAAGAGAACATTGGCGCCTGTGGCTGCGATCCTGTCAACCATACCCTTGAGCATGGTCTCCTCTTGATCAAGGAAAGCCTGCAGCTGATCCGGGGAGGTGATCTGAATCTTGGCATCAACTTCTGTCTTCTCGATCTCCACGGCAGCATTCAGGAGAGCAATCCTGGCAGAGGTGACTGATTTGGGCATGTTGGGGTGAAGCCGATCTTTATCAATGACCACACCGCTCACCATCATGGAATCGGTGATTCCGCCACCGACCTTCTTCTCCACGGTGATGTTGTCGGTATCGACAGTTCCGTCGGCGTCCACTACCGACTGGACTGCTTTAACCGCCATTTCTGCCAGCTCATCGCGAGCCGATTGGGAGCCCTTGCCGGTCATGGCAGTAACTGCGATCTTTCTGAGAAGATCTTCATTTTTAGCCGAGACCTCTACGGCAAGCCCCTTGAGAATCTCCATTGACTTGTCTGCCGCAGCTCTGTAGCCTGCTGCAATTACAGTAGGATGAATCTCCTGCTCCAGCAGCTCCTCGGCTTGCTTGAGCAATTCTCCAGCCAGCACAACGGCAGTGGTCGTGCCATCCCCGACTTCCTGGTCCTGGGTCTTGGCAATCTCCACCATCATCTTGGCCGCGGGGTGCTCGATATCCATCTCTTTTAAAATGGTAACGCCGTCATTGGTGATCACAACATCGCCCATGGTATCTACCAGCATCTTGTCCATGCCCTTGGGGCCGAGTGTGGTCCTCACAGCGCCGGCTACAGCCTTGGCTGCCATGATGTTCGATCTCTGTGCATCTCTTCCAGCAGTCCTCTGGCTGCCTTCTCTGAGAATGTATATTGGTGTGCCACTGAATTGTCCTGCCATTAATTAACCTCAACAAATACTAATTTAACAGCTAGATGTTGTTTGAGCTTCTATATAAAGATAGCGTCGAATTACAGGCAACTCGATTCGACAGCAGCATATCTGAAGAAAGTTACTTATAAAATGATTTTCAGTTTGTGCCTTATGAATTTCGGCTTCCTGATCTTTCCGGGGCTGGAAGAGCTGGATCTGATCGGCCCCTGGGAGATGATATCTTCTTGGAGCAAGTATGCTGCAGGGCCTGAGAACTGCCTCATGGTTGCACAGAGCCTTGATCCTGTAGTCTGCGATAAAGGCATGTCTATAAATCCCCATTTCTCCTTCTCGAACTGTCCTACTCTGGATTTTCTGCTGGTTCCGGGAGGGCAGGGCACGCGCCGGGAGGTTGACAATCCCGTCCTAGTCGATTTCGTAGCTGAGCAGGCAGAACATTGCCATGCAGTGCTCTCGGTCTGCACCGGCACATTCATCCTTCACCGGGCCGGGTTGCTCACTAACCGCAAAGCCACCACCCATTGGGCCTCCCTCGATCGGCTGAAGGCGTTGGATGACGTGGCTGTGGTGGAGGATCGGGTGGTGCAGGACGGAAAAGTCTGGACCTCATCCGGCGTTTCCGCCGGAATTGACCTGGCCCTGGCCTTCATCGAGCACATGGCCGGGGAAAAAACCGCAGGCAGAATTCAGTTGGGGACGGAGTACTATCCCTCCGGCAAATCCTACGGTATGATGCACGAGCTTGCCCAGGCCCCGGTGTATGTGAAACAATGGTATCAGAAAAAATAGCTGCTAATCGATCAGCAGCATGGCCATCGGCGTAGGATTCCCTGAGACCGGGAATTGGAGCGCCATGCCCGCATTCTCGGCAGTCTTCTTCATGTTGACACCCATCGCATGCTCTGGAATCCTGGCCATGGATGGGTGAGCGCAAATCCCGCTCTTGACGTTGCATGTCTCGCACAGCCGACATGATCCGTTAACAAGCGCCAGCGCCAGGGTATAGCCGGCATTGAATGCCGTCTTTTCCAGCTCCAGCATGGCCAGCAGTATTCTCTTGCTCTCCCCGAAATAGTCCTTCCAGAACGCATCAGCCTGCTCCTTTTTGTCCGTGGGAGCATCCGGGTCCAGCCAATACCGATAAATGGAGCAGATGACATCCTGTTCCGCCCTGGCTGGAGAGCTGAACTTCACCAGCATGACATAGCTGTACTCGGACAGTATCTTTCGAAACTCATCCACAGAAGGAACATGAGGAGGACAGGTCAGCTTCTTGCCGTAGCCTACACAACCGGTCCTGCATTTTAATGAAACCCGGTTCTCTACAATCACATCGGTGGCCGGGATAACCCTGGCATCGATCGCACCCAGTTCCTGGGCCGCTTTTTCCAGAAAAGCAAATCGGCTCATATCAGTCTTGATTGAATTCATCTCTATCAACTCGGCATCTTCATTCGAACAACTCGACCACTACCGTCTCCCCCGCTTCCAGCCCCTCTCTCTCCTCGGGAACCACCACAAAGCCATCCGCCCTGGCCACTGAGCTGAGGATGCCCGCCCCCGAGATCATGATAGGCTCGGCCTCGCCATCCTTGAGGATCACTCTGACCATGCTCAAATAATTCGGTCGCGAAGGAATCTTTCTCGCCAGACGCGCTGAGACTTTCGGCTGCCGGTCGGATCGGTGGCCTATCTTTTGCAGAGCCGGTCGCACGAAAAGATACAGATCAGATAGCGCAGCCACAGGATATCCTGGGAGGCAGACAACAGGCTTGCCAGCCACAACTCCAAAAGCGGTAGGCTTTCCCGGCTGCAGACGCACGCCATGCACAAAAAGCTCACCCATCTCTTCCAGCACCTTTGGAGCATAGTCCTTTTCGCCTACGGAGGTCCCTCCGATTATTATGATCATGTCTGCATCAGCATTAGATGAGATGGCCTCGCGAATGAGTCCCTCGTCATCCGAGACGATCTCGGTTTTCTTGGCCCGCGCGCCCCATTTTTCGGCATAGAGCCGGGCTATGAGCCCGTTAATTTCGTATGCTTCGCCGACTCCTAAAGGACGCAGTCCAATAGGTACCAGTTCTCCTCCTGTAGGAATGATGACAACCCTGGGCCTTTCATAAATCGACACCTCGTCGATTCCCAGCGCAGAGAGCATCGCCACATCAGGGGGCCGAAGGGTGTGGCCCTCGGAAAAGACCCTTTCGCCAACGCTTATGTCCTCGCCGATGCGAGAGACATTCTTGTAAGCATGAAGCTGCACTGTGATCTCTAAAGTTGTCCCGCGCATCCTGCAATCCTCGCTCATCACCACGGCGTCATAGCATCCCGGAACAAGCATGCCGGTACGTAGGGCAAGGAAATTATCCAGAATAACGGGAGCGTTTGGCTTTGCGCCTCTTGTGTCCTCGGACCGCACGGCAAATCCGTCCATGGCCGCCCGGTCAAAACCCGGCAGGCTCACGGGAGAGAAAATATCCTGTGACAAAACCCGGCCTGATGCCTGCATACTTGGCAGGCGTTCAGTCCTCTGTAAGGGTAAGCAGCGATCAAGAAGCATATCTTTTGCCGCTGCTGCTCCGCGAAAACGTCTAAACATGCAAAAGTCTTGTCAGCCTTTTCCAGGATATATGCTTTTGTATATATTCTACATATCGTGTGAAAGCTTCATATAATGTAAAGAGGGAGAGGTGGGCAGATACTGACGGTATAATGAAGAATGAAGAATCATAACGGTGGATGGATGATTTAATGCAAGCTGTTGTATGGCTGGAAGAAGTGGGAAAGAATGATCTTTCCGTAGTGGGCGGCAAGGGTGCAAGCCTGGGTGAGATGATAAATATCGGCGTTCCCGTACCTGGCGGATTCGCAGTCACAGCTCAGGCCTTCCGGGATTTCCTTAACCGAGCCGGCATCGCCAAGAAGCTATTTGAGGCCCTTAATGTCGATGTTAATCAGGAATCTGAGTTGCACCAGGCCGAGAAGACGGCCAAGAAGCTCATCATGGAGGCCAAGGTGCCCGAAGACATCGAGATGGCCATTAAATCCCGCTATGAGGAACTATGCAAGCGTGAGGGAGAGCAGGTCTTTGTGGCTGTGCGGTCCAGCGCCACAGCCGAGGATCTTCCTGATGCCAGCTTTGCAGGCCAGCAGGAGACCTTCCTCAACATGCGCGGAGCTGAGGATGTCTTCAATGCAGTTCGCAAGTGCTGGGCATCACTCTATGGAGCACGCGCTATCTTCTACCGGGTTGAGCAGGGCTTTGAGCACGATAAGGTAAACCTCTCTGCTATTGTGCAAAAGATGGTGGATTCAGAAAAGTCGGGAGTCATGTTCAGCTCGCAGCCTTCCACAGGCGAGCCGCAGGTGGTTTTGGAAGGCGCCTGGGGATTGGGCGAATCCGTGGTTAGCGGAAGCGTCTCTCCTGATAACTTCGTGGTAGACAGAAAGACCAAGAATATAGTGAGCAAATACATCGCTACTAAAGAGATAATGATTATCAGGGACCCCAAGACCCAGAAGACAGTCACCATCCCGGTCCCTAGCGAGAAGAAAGACGCCATCGTTCTGACAGATAACGAGGCAATACAGCTCGCCAAATATGCCGAGATACTGGAGAAGCACTACGGCATTCCTCAGGATATTGAATGGGGCGTGGAGAAAGGCAAGATCTATATCCTCCAGTCGCGCCCGATCACAACTATCAACAATGGTAAAAAGGCAGAACCTACGCCGGCAGCCAGCGGCAAGGTGATCCTTACCGGCCTGGGTGCTGCACCGGGAGTGGCCACTGGAGTTGTGCGACTCATTGCCAGCGGCAGAGAGCTGGACAAGGTCAAGCAGGGAGATATCATGGTCACCAAGATGACCATGCCGGACATGGTTCCGGGAATGAAGCGCGCCGGTGCCATAGTCACCGATGAGGGCGGCATGGCCTGCCACGCAGCTATTGTAAGCCGCGAACTTGGCTGCCCGGCTGTAGTGGGAACCAAGAAAGCTACAGCAACCCTGAAGGAAGGCATGGAGGTCACAGTGGACGGCGGCAAAGGCACGGTCTACGAAGGACGTGTTGCCCTGGCAGCGCCTGCCAAGCCGGCATCTGCAGCCAGCGGCGGGGGCGTGGTGTTCACCAAGCCGATCACAGCTACCGAGATCAAGGTCAATGTCAGTGAACCGGACCGAGCCGCAGCCGCGGCCGAGACGATGGCTGATGGCGTGGGACTGCTTCGCATAGAGCACATGATTCTGGGTCTGGGCAAGACACCTAACTGGTACATCAAGAACGGCAAGTCAGAGGAATACATCGACGAGCTGGTCAAGAACATCAAAATAGTGGCCGATGCCTTCTTCCCACGACCGGTTTGGGTGCGCACCCTGGATGCTCCCACTGATGAATTCCGGGCCATGGAGGGTGGTGAGGGTGAGCCTCTCGAGCACAATCCCATGCTCGGCTGGCGCGGCATCCGGCGCGACCTGACGGAGACCGATCACTTCCGCCTGGAGATAAGAGCTTTCAAGAAACTGCATGAGATGGGGCTTACCAATGTGGGCATCATGCTGCCCATGGTACAGCACGTTCGCGAGTTTCAGAAGGCCAAGGCCATCATGTTTGATGAGAACCTGGACCTGGAGAAGATCGATGTGGGCATCATGGTGGAGACACCAGGCGCTGCGCTCACCATTGAAGATTTCATCGAGGATGGAATCGATTTCATCTCCTTTGGCACCAATGATCTGACCCAGTACACCCTGGCGGTTGATCGCAATAACGAGAACGTGGCCGGGCTGTATTCGGAGCTTCATCCTGCCATACTCAAGCTCATCGAGTACGTAGTGGAACGCTGCAATGAGGCAGGAGTCAAGACCTCTATCTGCGGCCAGGCCGGATCATACCCGGAGATGGCCAAGAGGCTTGTAGAGATCGGCATAACCAGCATATCAGCTAACATCGATGCTGTGGCTACGGTTAGAGAGACGGTGGCTAGAAGCGAGAAGATCCTACTGCTCAATGCCGCGAGAAACACGAAATAAAGAATGGGATAAAAAATGAGAGACAAAGCCCTCCCTGAAGATGAGGTAATGCGCATCCTGGCAGAGACGAGAGCACATGACTACAGCTATGACCGCTTCTTATCCACCATGTGCACCCTGCCCCATCCTATTGCGGTAAGGGCTCATGACATGTTCCTGGAGACGAACCTGGGAGACCCGGGTTTGTTTCCGGGTGTGGCCGAACTGGAAGAACGAGTTGTGGCCATGCTGGGCGAGATGCTGGGCTGTCCGGACGCCTCGGGCTATGTCTCCACAGGCGGCACTGAGTCCAACATCCAGGCCATCCGGGCGGCCAGAAATGAGGCCGGAAGAAAAGACGGCAATATCGTCGTTCCAGCCTCGGCCCACTTCTCTTTTGACAAGATCGGAGACCTCCTCTGTCTGGAGGTGCGAAAGGCAAAGCTGGATGAGAGCCTCAAGGTCGATTTATCATCGGTCGAGTCTCTGCTGGACGAGAGGACTGTGGCACTGGTGGGCATCGCCGGGACAACCGAGTTTGGCCAGGTGGACCCCATTGAGCAGTTAGCCAAGATGGCGGTCGAGCGGGGCATTCACCTGCATGTGGACGCAGCATTTGGCGGTTTTGTCCTGCCCTTCTTGGAAAAGAAGTATGCCTGGGACTTTTCCGTGCCGGGGGTCTCTTCCATTACCATCGATCCACATAAGATGGGCATGAGCACCATTCCCGCCGGCGGTCTGCTCTTTCGCGGACAGGAATGCTTGAGTGCCCTGGAGACGGAGACCCATTATCTCACCAAAGCCAGGCAGGCATCTCTAACCGGCACGAGAAGCGGAGCTGCTGCCGCAGCCACTTACGCTGTGATGATGCATCTGGGCAGGGAAGGCTTTAAAGAAATGGTTGACTACTGCATGGACCTGACGCAACATCTGGTGGCAGGTGCCAGAGAGATCGGCGTTTCTCCGACGATCGAGCCCATTATGAACGTTGTGGCATTGCAGGTTCCCTCTCCCGCAAAGGTGCGTGAGGAGCTGATGAAGAGGGATTGGCATGTCTCCATGACTCGCGAGCCCAACAGAGCCCTGAGGTTGATACTGATGAGGCATATGACACGGGAGAACATAGATCTGTTTCTGGAGGATTTGAAAGCCATCTTGGAAAGGTGATTTTATAATTGGCAGGGATTTTACTATAAAATTAAACAAATATTTGGTCGGGTTCGGAGAACCTTCGACCTCATTTGATTAAAACCGAAAATCAAACTTTATGACCGATGGCAAAGCGTCTCATTACCTTATCGATCTGGATCTTGACAGCGTCGCCTACTTTGGTGTCGGCTACGAAGATCACAAAACCCTCTACTCGGGCAATGCCGTCGCCTTCTCGGGCAATGTCCTCAATATTGACATCGTACTCTTTTCCGACCTCTACCGGGGCAGGGGTGCCCATGGCGGATCGATCTGCGTTATAATTTGCCAAAATACGTCACCGTCCTTGAAAAGCAATCAGATTTTATGACTTCTAGCGAAGCACAACATTGCCATCATATTCTTCTCCAGCTTCGATTGGTGCAGTTGGATCGGATCCTCCATTGAAAGATCCATTTTGGCCTTGGAACAAATCTTCACCATCCATTGCGATAAGCCATAAAACCATCTTTCGCGGTCAGCTTCCTCGTTATCCGACTATTAAATCCTTTTGCTCATTGTATGCCAATTTATTTCTGCTAGGATGTCGCTCCTATGCATATGGACTGCCTGGATAGATACAGAGAAATCGTGCCGGATTATGTTGGCTTTCGGGCCATTCAAAGCCTGCCCCTCTACAATTCCGCTCGCATCAATACTCTGAAGATAGAGAGAGAAAAGCTCCTGGAAAGGCTGGAAGAAGAGGGCGTTTCTTTCAGGAGATTCGACTGGTATCCTCTGGGCTTGAAACTGGACATAGAGAGCCCAGGCAAGCTGCTGGAAAACCTCTTGGGGTTCATTCACATCCAGGAGGAGCTGTCCATGGTTCCGCCACTGGTGCTTGACCCACAGCCCGGAGAGTGCGTCCTGGACCTGTGTGCCTCTCCTGGCAGCAAGACCACGCAAATCTCGCAGATGATGGAAAATCGGGGTCTTGTAATCGCCAATGAGCCCTCTTTAGCAAGAGTTGCCCCCCTGCGCTCCAACTGCGAGCGGCTGGGGGTGCTGAACGTTGCGGTCACCCGTTATGATGGTCGCAATTTCCCTCGCGGTCCATTCGACAGGGTTCTGGTGGACGCACCATGCTCTTCCGAGGGTCGGGAGAGAAGAGGGCCTGGGGTTTTATCCAGATGCAGCCGGGAAAGATCTCTGGATTTGGGAGTACTGCAGCTTTCTCTTCTCAGGAACGCTCTGCGCCTGACCAAGCCGGGAGGCACCGTAGTCTACTCCACCTGCACCTATGCCCCGGAGGAAAACGAGCTGGTAGTCCAGGAGGCAATAGAGGATGCAGAGGATCTGCGATTGGAGAAGGTCAGCATTCCTGGCCTTCAGGAGTGTCCTGGAATTACAGAGTGGAATGGCAAAAGGCTGAGCGATGAACTGTCGTGCACCGCCCGCTACTATCCGCATATCAATGATACGGGAGGCTTTTATGTCGCCAAGATCATCAAGAATTAGAAATGTATTTGAGCCGCTGGATAGTTCCCTCGTAACGAAGTTGTGGCAAGAGCGGTTTTGCATTTCAGGGCAGGCCTTTTCCGGCTGCAAATTTTTCCGAAAGGCGAGAAGCATCTGGGCCATCAGCGATGTCGATCTTCCCGCACTCAGCTACGAGGCCGTTGGAATGCGCATTATGAACTGCAAGGATCGCCCGTGGAAGCCCACCACCTCGGCTCTGCAGATCTTCGGCCGATATGCCACCAAGAATGTTATTCATCTAAATCAGGAAGAAGCAATGATCTTTCTGAAAGGGGACAGCCAGGCAATCGAATCGGATTGCGAGAATGGTTATGTGGTAGTTTTTTATAGAGGGGAT
Source organism: Methanothrix sp. (assembly GCA_028688175.1). Taxonomy (GTDB): domain Archaea; phylum Halobacteriota; class Methanosarcinia; order Methanotrichales; family Methanotrichaceae; genus Methanothrix. The sequence continues at coordinate 25,905 of JAQTYS010000005.1, forward strand.
GTGCTTGGGTGCGGTCTATACTCACATGGCAAGCTTGTCTCCCAAATTCCCAAAGAAAGAAGAATGGCAAGCACTATCAAGGGCGCCGAATGTGAAGATTGAGGAGAGTGAGAATCATAAATGATCTCAGAAGTCTCGGATACTGCGGAAACGGTTACATTTCCTGCAAAACCATATTCCTATCAAGGTGAACTGAAAAAGCTGTGGCAACAGCCCCTGCGTCTCTTCCGCCTGGCCAATGCCCTGCGGGAGAAAAGCTGCGGCGATGTTGTCTCTTTTGTCATAAACCGAAATATCAACTTCACCAATGAATGTACCGGGACATGCAAATTCTGCTCTTTCAAGCACAATAGTATCTATTTCCTCACTGGTGAGCAAATTTTGCAGCGCACCGCTGAGGCTGAGCGATTGGGTGCAACGGAGATCTGTCTGCAAGGAGGGCTTGCCCCAAAAATGCATCTGGAGGACTACTGCCAGATCCTGGAGTTAATACATCGCGACTTTCCCAGGATGCATCTGCATGCCTACTCTCCCATGGAGGTGCTGCACATGTCACAAAACTCCGGTGTTGAGGTAAATGATGCTCTGCAGGAGCTAAAAAAAAGTGGCCTTGGCTCCATGCCAGGAACTGCCGCTGAGATTCTTGTCGACATCGTGCGCCAGAAGATCTGCCCGAATAAGCTGAATACTCAGAAGTGGCGGCAGATAATCATGGCTGCGCATGATTTGGGAATTCCTACTACCTCGACCATGCTCTTTGGCCATGTGGAGAGTATTGATGATCGTCTGTGCCACCTGCAAATCTTAAAAGAGATTCAGCAGGAGACGGGAGGATTTACAGAGATGGTTCTGCTTCCCTTCATTGCGGATAATAATATGCTTGGCAAGATTGCCAAAGGCGCCGATCTGCTGGATCGTCTCAAGATGCATGCTCTGGCCAGGGTTGCTCTTTATCCCAACATCACCAACATCCAGGCGAGCTGGACCAAATTGGGCCGGGAATCCGCGGCGGCTGCTTTGGATTGGGGGGCCAATGACCTGGGAGGTACGCTCATGGATGAGGGAATCGCCCGCAATTCCCGGGAAGCGCCCAGTATCTCTGCAGAGGAGCTCTCAGAGCTGATAGAAGGGCGGGGAAAGAGGGCGGTGCAGAGGACAACTCTCTACGAAAGAGCATAATCTTAATATGATTGCAAAATGCGACGATAAGCTTTACATATTTTGACGATACACTTCCTGATGGTGGGGCTCATTAGAAAAATAATAGTCATCATGTTAATTGCTTTGCTTGCTTTCGTCGTCATCTGGTCGGCATCGGCTAAAGATGTCACCATATCGGGATCATCAACCGTGATGCCTCTGGCTGAGGTTGCGGCGGAGGAATTCAATATTCAGCAGCATGATTATGTGGTGACGGTTTCCGCTGGAGGAACAGGTGCCGGAATTCTGGGCATTGCCGAGCGCAAGAATGACATCGCAATGGCCTCGCGTGAGATAACCGGGGACGAACGGCAAAGATTTGGAGATTCTTTTGAGGAGTTCCTGATAGGCCTTGACGGCATCAGCCTGGCAGTGAGCGATGAGGTATACGAGGCCGGTGTGAAGGGGCTGACCCGAGATCAAGTAAGGGAGATTTATTTGGGAAACATCACCAACTGGAAGGAGCTTGGCGGCCCGGATGCAGATATCTATGTGATATCACGAGAAGAGGGTTCCGGGACCCGCGACAGCTTCAATGAGATAGCTTTGGGCCGCAAAGATGTCGAGATGCCTGGCGTTGACACCGTGGCCTTTGGAGCAGCCGAGGTCAAGACCGCCATAGCAGGAAGTGACAAAGCAATAGGCTATCTCGGTTTCAATTATCTGGGTGGCGGAGTCGCAGGCATAGCCTTTAATGGAATCGCCCCTACTTATGAAAATATAAAATTGGATCTATATGAGCTGCACCGGCACCTCTACTTCTATACCTATGGAAAGCCAACGAGCGGTGCACAAGCATTCATCGATTTTGTGCGAGGGCCGGAGGGCCAGAAGATCGCTGCGGATGAGGGTTTCATTCCAATGTGACCACTCCCATGAATAAATTCACGGGCATCTACGGGCTTTCAACCGAGGGTATGTGATCCCATGCCCCTTTATTTATCCGGTCTCGCTCCCATTGGTCCAAGTTTTACGCTGTGGCCTACCCAC
>JAQTYS010000159.1 GCA_028688175.1 Methanothrix sp.
TTCACCAAGACTACTGTGGCCATTTTCACCTGGTTGGTGCTGACGTCCCTGCTCATAACCCTGGTCGCGCCTTTCACTAATTGGCTGACTATTTGATTTCTTTTTTCGGGCACGTTAGCTTTAAGCCTATTAAGATAAAACAGCAGGTAAGGTAACCTTATGAGGAAAAGCGCGGTTTGGCATTTAACGGTCCTGGTGGCCCTGGCAGTCCTATTGGCAATGGCGGGCACTGCTCATTCTTCGGAGATTGCAGATCTCTATTCCAGCATCGAATCAGCGGATGTTACGTTGGCGGGAGATGTGGCTGGCATGACTTTGCGCCTTGATCTGATCGATGATGGAAGGCTGCTCACCAGCCGGAATCTGTCGCTGGATGGTGCGGGTACCTGGATCGTTCGCTGGCCGCAGCTAGAAGCAGAGAAAGGAAGCTATGATGTCTGCGCCCACTTATTGAAAAATGGGAGTGCCGTCTCCAGGAAATGCTCCAACTTCTATTACGGAGGAGTGGAGCCCATAAGGTTTGATGTACGCGATTTTCGTGCCGACTCACGGGGAATGCACCTTGCCATCAGTGCCAGTGATCCTACTGTTGTGGATATTTACTATATGCTGATAGACGGGAACAAAGCAGCTTATGTCACTAGAGAGCAGGTGGTGCCCATCTCAGGAAGCTTTGCCATGCCGATCACCAGGGATTATGCCTGGAAGCAGATCCTGGAAAGCGGACACGAGTATGCCGGCCGGGTGAAGATTATTGAACTGAATCACAACATGACAAGGTCTTTCATGAATTCCTTCCAGGCAGTCGATGATGCCAAGATCACCGAGACCTACCAAGATGAGACTGGTGCCAGTGCTACAGTCATGGGCAACTCTCGCGTTCCTTTTGAAGGATCTTTGCGCTTCATTCTATCTCAAAACGGCAAAGTTCTCAATACAACAGAAAAAACCACGCCGGTCCTTCTTACTGGAGACGATGAGACGGTAGAGATCACCTGGAATAAGACTCTTGAGCCGGGCCTTTATCAGCTGCGCACGGTTTTACTGGGCCAGGGCGGCGCAGTTATGGATTTAGAGGAGAATGTGATTGAAGCCAAGCCTCTGCAAAGGAGCAATGCTACAGATACGGCAAAAGAGGCAAGTTTTCCGGCAGGGGCTGCGGCAGTCGCAATGCTTATGATTGCGCTTCTTTCGAGAAGGAGATGAATGATTTGCAGAAAAATCTGGTTAGCCTTATCTGCACGCTAGCGCTGCTGGCATTCTTTATGCCGGCAATGGCTGCAGAAGATAGTCTTAACGCCACCGCGAACGCCACGCTAAACGAGACCCAGAACGCCACCACCAGTATCACACTTAATGCGACAGCGAATCTCACAAAGAGCCAGACACCGGCTGCAACCCAATTGGGTTCTGGAAAAGAACTATCTCACAGCAAGGTTCTTCGGGCAGGCTTCGAGAAGACCAAGGCCTTAAACAATCTGGATGTGTACGGCAACAAATCCACATACAATATACCATACAGCACATCCCCAAGCGCCCCTTTTGATGCAGGCTCGCGCCTGGGAAATGTATCCCAATTTACCTATAACACCGACAATTATAAGCCACTTTACAATATCAGCCAATACTCAAGAACCAAACCCATTTATGAGGTGCCAGGCACAGTCGCATCCAAACCGGTTTACAGCATCTCCGGCTATCCCAAAATCAAGACTGTAAATAGTATACCTTGATGGAAAAAGAAAAAAGATCAGCCTCGAAAGGAAAGCTCCTAGACCTTTAGAGGAACCTTTGAATTTTTGCAGCCAATGCCGGCTTGGGATAGGCTCCTACCAGCTTATCGATGAGTTTGCCTTCCTTGAAGACCATCAGAGTGGGAATCGCTGAGATCCTGTATTTGTTGGCGGTCTGCATATTCTCATCGACGTTCAGCTTGCCAAAGACTACTTTTCCCTTCATCTCCTTCGCGAGCTGCTCGATAATCGGCCCGATAGTGCGGCAGGGTCCGCACCACTCCGCCCAGCAGTCCAGGATGAAGATCGGATACTGGCCGGCTGCGGCATCAATAGTCGCGTCCGTGACCACGACGGGCTTATCCGGCAGCTCTAGGATCGGTTTCGCGGTTTCATTCATCTCATTTTTCAACTGCTGCATTTTCTTCCTCTTTATCTCTTCCAACTCGTCCAAGCTCAATCCTCCAATCTTTCTTTGGCATTGACTATGAGGGATTTGAAGTAGCCCAGATCTACGGGCATAATCTCGAAGGGCAGGTTAGTGAAATCGAAGAATTCCAAAAGCTCTTCCTCGCGTGCTGGTGCATCTTTCAGGGTGTCGAGGTAGATACAGCCCCGAAATGAGCCCATCTGCATCCTGGCCTCTTCCACACCCCAGTTCAGGCGGCGAAAGATGTCCTTCCAGGCATCCAGCCAGCCTGGGGAGAGGTAGAAGAAGAGACCATTCCTGGCCTTATTCTCCATCCCCTTGCGGGTGATGAAGGCGTCCACACAATTTTGGCAGGCTACAAGCGAGGCATGGTAGGGCTTTATGATTTCATCAATCTGGGGATGGCACTGGCCGTATACTACTATCATGCCATCATTCCCATTCTTTTGGCACTTCTCAAGCTCTGCCACCAGGGCCCCTTTGAGATCATCGAAGTTTACGTGCAGGCCTGCTCCCAGGTAGTGGGCCTCAAAAGGAAAGCCAAGCTCTCTATGCAGCGCTTCAATCTCCTTTTCAAAGATGCCGCAAGCAATGATTGCATACATAACTAAGGTGACATTATGGCAGCAATAGGATATATCTGTGATCCTTCAGCAGTAAATCAGAAAGGTCAAATTAACTACTTCAACACTTCATACAGGAGCGACTAGTTTCGCTCGCTCTTCCGCCAGAGACTGCACGCAGCCTTCTATCGCCTCTTTTATGTTCTCCAAGGCTTCTTTCATGCTGTCCCCCTGGGAGTGGCATCCTGGAAGCGCCGGACAGCTCACAATGAAGCCGCCCTCTTCGGCTTCCTGAAGAATAACCTTGAAATTCATGATCTACAATCCGCAGCACAGTCCTTTCTCATCTGCCTCTTTTATCATTGAGTCTACGCTTTCCAGAGCTTTTTCGGCCTCTTCGATTTTGATATGAGGCTTCAGCTCTGTAATCAAGATGGCTCGTGAATTTCCTGCACATTTCTCGTTGAGTGTGACGTAAAGGGCAGTGGCCTGACGCTCCAGCTCTGCAACACCCATTTTCCCAATCTTCTCAGCTACAAACTGCATTCTTTCGGCATATTTCCCTCGCGTCTTTGGGTATCGATTCAGGAAATCCTGGCCGATTTTTGTGGGGAGAAGGCTTGGCCCGTAGGGGCGACGTGATTTATATTCGACCAAGCTATCCGCCCGCATGGCAGTGACGGCATCGGCAAGATCGAATGAGTAAGGGCCATGCTTGTAGAGTATGAACTCGAGATTCATCGGGACTTTCAGCAGTTCTTGCAGGAAATACACAGACTTCTGAATGTGAGTCTCGCCGCACCAACTGCCTTTTGCTCTCATCTCATTCATCAGCGAGAGCAAAATGGCATCTCGCTGCATTTGTTTTAGCATTCTTCCTCACCCTCCTTTAAAGTTATAATCCTCTTCAGATTCTTATCACGCCATTTCTCAGCCCTTTTCCTGCACTCAGGGCTTATATAAACATAATCAATTGCTACCAAAGGCACCTTTTCTAACGTTTCCGATTCAGTGAACGAAGAACAGATGCGATTGTCTCTGGAAAGTAGTGGATAGTTGAGACCGCCTTCTTTCTGTATGTAGTAGTCGTGTCTTACCTCCGAATCACCAAATTCCCTACATGCCGCCTCAAAGACAGCTTTGCCTGCTTTACGATTTATTTCGAGATCCTCACGAGTCCTCTGGTAGAGCAGCCTGAAGTGTTCTCTTCTGGCGATGCGGCGAGCAGAATCATGGCCAGGATGCTCTTTATAGCGAACTGCCTTGGAAAGCTCAGACATTATCTCGTTATCTGTTATCTGCAGTAGGTCTTCTATTGTGGTCGCAAACATGCCATTATGAAGCCATTTCTTTAGAAAGTCCTTGAGATGAATGTCGTAAATACGGCGAACATGGTGGCAATAGACCTGCGAGAACATAAAGTATCTCGCTAAAAGCAACGCTTCTGCTGAATGCAGGCCACCCACTTCTATGCCCAAAGCCAGCTCCTGAGATCCGAGCTCATCATCTACGGCTCTATCAATCTTGGGCAGGATGCGGAGGGTATCGATCAAACGGTAGTGGTCGAATCGCCCGTAGGCAACCCCGATGTGATGAGAGTCTCTGAGTAAGTAGTCCATCCGGTCGACTCCGAAAGCATCACCTACTATTATCTCGGAGAGAATCGCCTCCCAATCGGTGAATCTGCAGTCTCTGTAATGCTTTGGACCAACAGCCAGCTTTGCCACATCTACGCAGTCTAATTTCATCTGGCCCCAAATCCGTCTCATTTCATCGCTGCAAATCAATTCCGCTGTAAAACGCTCATGGTCCCATCCACTGGGCAATAGCTCGGTCTCAGCAGCATGAGAGAAGGGAAGGTGTCCGAGGTCGTGACATAAAGCCGCCATGCGTAACGCTCTTCTCCAATAACCAAGGTCGAATTTCTTTGGAATTATTTCTCTGACCGATTCATGGTGGATATTTTCCTGATCTGTTACAACATCGAAGACTCTGCCGGCAAGCTCCATGACACCGAGAGAATGCTCAAACCGACGATGAGTTGCACCTGGATAGAGCAAATAGGTCAAGGCGAGCTGGTGGATATGCCGGAGCCTCTGGAATGGAACACTATCAAGAACCTGTTTCTCTCCTGGCTCCAGATGAATGAAATTATGGATCGGATCGCGTATCTCTTGATTTGACATCTCTTGCTCCTATCGCAGAACTTTCAAAAATTAAATAGGCATTTTTCATTATTAAAGCTCACCCGTGCTTGGCGAAAGTATTCTTCTTGCGAGTAATCCAGGAGATACAAATGATGCGAGCGACAGCTTCAGAGCTCGCCCCGGAAGGTCTTCTCCAGCATAGCCAGCGGGAGCGCATCCAGGGCGGCGGCGGTCTTTGCATGGTGGCACTTGAGGGCGTCGAGCCTTATATTTCTCTCTTTTCAAGATCTCTCAAGCTGTCTGCATAGGCCTTCCACTCAATAAAATCGTCCCAGCGCTCGAAGTCCTCCGGAAGGCGTGCTATTCGATCCTCGAATGCTTTGAGGCCGCAGCCGTACTTCCTCTCAAATGAGTTGATTCTTTCTTTGACAGGAGCCATCTGTGAGATGAGCTTTAGCCTTTCGAATGTCTTTAAGTCATCGACTGTGATGACGATGCTGGCATCTTCACTTATCATGGATATTTCAGTCCTCATGGTATATATCTGCATCTTGGCCTAGAGATCGCCCCGAAAGACTCTCTCCAGCACAGCCGGAAGGAGCGCGTCCAGCTCGGCGGCGGTCTCCGTCTGGTGGCGCTTGAGGGCGTCGAGCAAATGATTCAGCGATCGATTTATAATCCGAGAACAATCAAGTATGTGAGGAATTCCTCTATATCGATACCAGCATCCTTTATCAAAGTGCGAAGCAAGCCCTTTCTCAATTCCTGATGAAGCGGCACAGAGAGAGTAACCGCAGAGCCTTCTTTCCTCATCACAGCATGGCTTCCTGCGATCCTGTCCACATGCCATCCGACCTTGGAAAAAGCTTTGATAGCTTCTTTACCGGAAATCACCGGCAGCTTTTGAGGCATATGAGATCAAACCGTTACTTCTACGATCCTTCCCGGAGAACCCAGCAGCATCGTTCGCTCTTCAGCCAGAGATTCCAGGCAGCCTACTATCGCCTCTTTGATGTTCTCCAAGGCATCTTCCATGCTGTCGCCCTGGGAGTGACATCCGGGAAGTGCCGGGCAACTCACTATGTAGCCTCCCTCTTCTGCTTCCTGAAGAACAACCTTGAAATTCATAGCAATAAATTGATCTAGCAAGCCAAAAAGCTTTCGAGAGGATTAATCATAATATTACTTTGATTGCAAGCGTAATTGGTTTATCCTGATTCAAAGCTCGTCCCGGAAGGCCCGCTCCAGCACAGCCGGCAGGAGCGCGTCCAGGGCGGCGGCGGTCTGTGCCTGGTGGCGCTGGTGGGCGTCGAGATTAGATCTCCCGGATCTTGATGGCGTCCCCATTATCGATCTTCCAGCGGGCGTCTCCGAAGGGCGTGAAC
>JAQTYS010000160.1 GCA_028688175.1 Methanothrix sp.
AGCCCCGGCCAAATTGGCCTTCAGGGAGTGGAGATCTATGAGGATTGCCCGGCTTCAGAGGAAAGTTACATTAGAATTCAAAAGGATCTGGACTTTCTGCTGGCGCCCAATGCCAAAACGCAAAAGAAACTGGAGACGGCACTAGCCAAAATGATGCAGATAGAATGAAAGTCGATGTTGCTGTAATTGGAGCTGGGCCCGGTGGATCTATGGCTGCCAAGGCCGCGGCAGAATCGGGCCTGGATGTTGTGCTTCTGGAAAAGCGGCAGGAGATAGGAGAGCCTATCAGATGCGCCGAGGGAGTTAGCATCAGATCGGAACTTAGAGACTTGATCAAGGTGCAGCCTGACTGGATAGCGGCGGAGGTAAACGGGGTCAGGATGCACTCACCCAACAACGATAATGTGTCCATGACTGTGGATCGCAAAGGAGAAGGTGGTGGATACATTCTGGAGAGGAAAAACTTTGATAGAGGCCTTGCTCTCCAGGCTGCCGACTCGGGCGCCAAGGTCCTGGTCAAGACGCGGGCAATGGGATTGATCAGGAAAGAAGGCATATGGATGATATCAGCCATCTGTCAGGGTGAACATCTTCAGATCGTTGCACCCTTGATCATAGGCGCGGATGGTGTCGAGTCTAAAGTAGCCAGATGGGCGGAAATGGGTGCCAGGCTAAAACCTGAGGACATAATGGTTTGTGCGCAATATCTGGTTTTGGACGACTGCATCGACCAGGAATACTGTCAGTTCTTCTTCGGAAACAAAACGGCTCCGGGAGGCTACGTATGGATCTTTCCCAAGGGGGGCAGACTTGCTAATGTGGGCATCGGCCTGCAGGGCTCCCAATCGATCCCAGGCGAGCCCTTAATGCTGCTGGATAGATTCATGCATAGCAGGATGCCCAGGGCCAAGATTTTGCAGATGGTGGCAGGAGGAATTCCTACCTCCGGCCTAATGAATAATACAACATCAGACGGCATAATGCTGGTTGGAGATGCTGCCCATCAATCTGATCCGCTCACAGGCGGCGGGATCATAAATGCCATAAGGGCAGGAGTGATGGCCGGGGAGACTGCAGGCAAGGCAGTATCTTCAGGGGATGTAAGTACTGCTGCCCTAAACGAATATGAAGACCGGTGGAGATCATCCATCGGCAAGCAGATAAAGAGACGCTATCGTGCTAAAAATTTCTTTTTGAAGCTTACAGATGACGATCTGAACCATCTGATCGGATCGCTTCATGGAAAGGATGTATCCAGCATGAATACAAGAGGCCTGCTAAGCGTTCTGTTCAAGCAGAATCCAAAATTGCTCTGGAGACTGGGTGTCTCAAACCTGATTGAGCGATTATAGGCTCTATAAGAATGGGATGAAGATAAATGGACTACACTGATGTGCTCGATAGCTATGGGACAATTATAGAAGAAGACCTCAAAAGACGATTGGATGAGATGGTAAGAGATGGCCAAAAATACCATCCCTTCCTGGGAGATGTTTATGATGCCACCCGTGAGTTTGTGCTCAGAGGCGGAAGAAGACTGTCCGCGTGCAGCACACTCATTGTCTACCAGGGCTTCACCGACAAGATTGATGAGCGAATCGTCAGGGTGTGCACCGGCATTGAACTTTATCGGCACAGCATTCTCATACATGACGATATAGTGGATGCCGAAGATAAGAGAAGAGGCAAAGAGACGCTGCATAAGATTATCGCCGTTGGATTTGATGAGCGCTTCGGAGTCGCATCTGCCATGTTTGCCGGAAATATCCTCTATGCGCTGGCCTTAGAATGCCTTTTGGAGTCCGGCTTTGAGCAGAATAAGATTGCAGATGCTGTAAAACTGCTGGCTACAGAGTTTCGGGCCGTCAATGAGAGCCAGATCCTGGACATGCTCTTCGAATACAAGAATCCGGATGTCAAGGAGTGGGAGGTCATGGCCGCCAGAAGAGCTGCCTCTCTCTTCAAGGCGTCGTTGCTCGCCGGAGGATTGTTGGCATCAGCTTCCAAAAAGGATCTGGAGCTGCTTCATGAAGCTGCCAGGCACATAGGATTTGCTTTTGATATTCAGGATGACATCATCGATACCTTTGCCACTCTGGAGCAGTACGGGAGGGTCCCCTGCGGAGATATCGGCAAGAGGAAAAAGCCGCTGCACATCATCATAGCTTTGCAGAAGGAGGCACAGCAGAAGAAGAAACGTCTGGCTGCAATCATGCAAGAAGGAAGAATCCTTGAGGGTGCAGAGATCGAATATGTGCGCAGTATGATCAGGGACTGCGGCGCTCTTGATGAAGCCAAGTCAATCTCAAGGAAGCATGCCGGTCAGGCAGAAGAATTGATCATCAAGACAGGTATGAATCAGGATGCAAAGGACTTCTTTATATCATTTATAAGATTCGTGAACGAAAGCCTTGACTGGTATAAATAGGGAGACCGAAAAAAAGGATGGGAAATATGGGATGGAGCAAGAGGGCAGAAAATGAGGGTTTTGGCAGTGCTGGGAAGTCCCAGAAAGGGTGGCAACACTGAGATTCTTGTCGATGAAATGCTCAAGGGCGCAGAGTTGAAGGGCCACATTGCAGAAAAGATGCGCCTCTATGACTATGAGATTCTGCCCTGCATGGACTGTCGGGGCTGCAAAAAGGCATCGTCCGGATTCACCTGTGCTCTCTCGGACGCAATGAGTGAGATTTATGCCCGGCTGGAGGGAGCTGACCTCATAATCTTCGCAACGCCCATCTATTGGTATGGACCCACCGCCAAGATGAAGCTTTTTATCGATAGGCTGCGGCCCTATATCGCCAGCCGCAAGCTAGCAGGCAAGAAGGGATTGGTAGTAACTCCATCCGAGGAAGGAGAGGCATGCTGCGGGCCGCTTTTGCAGATGTTTGCCATGTCCTTTGATTATCTGGGGATGGTCAATGCCGGCAGCCTGCTCGCCCAGGCCTACGAAAAGGGAGAGATCAAAAAGATGCCGGGGGAGCTGGAGAGAGCACGGGAGATGGGATTGTCGCTGTAGTTCGCACAATCCAACTCATAACTCTTTTTTCTTGCCTCTGAATTCTTGATATGACGAAACATTCATTATTAATGCTGCTATCGGCTATCTATAAGTTGGTGATTTCCATGTGTCTACGAAGTTGCATTCTATTTGGGCTTTTCATCCTCATTTGGGCCTGCATGCCAGTAACAATGGCTTCAAGCATCCCAAAAGATTCCAATACGTTCATTGATGCTGGTTGTCTGGCAGGAGATTACAGTCTCAATTGTGACAGTTTGGGATTAGATCAGAGATTTAGCTGCATGCAGATCATTAATGCTTCCCCGGCATTAGAAAACCTCTCACCTCAGTTGCCTATAGTCGAATGCCTCCATCTGAGCGAGGACTACAATTCTCAGGAGGGCATACTGCGGGAAGGATGCATGATGCCACTGTTTCGCAAGTATATTGTCATGCAGGGGGACGAATTCAAGTTAATCGAGAGCATTGAGGATTTCCGGTCGATATTTGCGCCTGTCGAGACAAAAGAGGAGGCACTGGCTTTTGCCGTAGCACTGACAAGCTCATTGCCTAGATATGATACATCCGTTCCGGAGAATTACTTCCCGGTATCATCTCCCATAACGCCGACATACGCAAAAGAGACGGAAGGGGGCTACCTGGTCCACCTATTCGATAAAGAAATATGTGGCTGTGGCTCGCATCCCTATTATGCCATCGATTATCTCGTTACAAGAGATGGCAATGTTACTGAACTGTCGAGGGAGGAGGTCTTTAACAGCACCATGCAAATCTGCGTGGACTGAGCACTTTTTTAACTTCGCTGCATCGCGCCTTAGCGTGAAACATGACCCTTTTGAATCCTACGTTTAGGCGCGAAGAGCAATTGCACTAATGCTTCAATGCCGTGGCATTTCCCTCACCCATGAATTCGCCTTCGACACTCAGAATATAGGTTCCTGACATGGTATTATTTGCCTGGAAAAGGCTGAGATCGTATTTGTCAGAATTTTGTTGGCCAGAGTATTCTGAATCAGCCGATTGGACGGCGAGCATGAGTTCCTCCCCCGCAATAGATCCACTGACCGTGACCGAATTGCTTGTTGTTCCTTTGGCCAGTGTTCCATAGCCCATGATCTTAGTTCTGCCTGACGACCAGAGTGTCAAATCAAGTGACCTGTTAGGCAGATTATCGAATTTTATCGACCACTTGCCGCTCAAATCATCTGATTGATCATCAGTTTTGTCCTCGGTCTGGTTTGCGCTGCTGGCAGAAATATCTTGTTGCACCTGCTTTGGCTGCGACATTCCCATATTCGGACTGGTGATTTTAGGTGTTGGCATACCCATATTTGCAGCCGCAATACTAGGTGCCGCGATTTCACCCGCTTCAATAGCACATGCTTGAAAAGATGCATAAGAAAGCAATATTGCCAATAACAATAAGCTTGCCAATCTCATTTTGCCAACCTCCGCCATTATACTCTTGCAGGCAAACAATTTTAAGTTTATCGCCCAACACAAAAATAATAATACCAGTGAAGATCTCCTTTTGAGCATGAGTGAATCGAAAACCATATGGTGGGATGACGGACTGTGGCTGGTCGATCAGACTCGTCTGCCCGGCGAGCTACTCCCCCTTCGCATAAAAAGCGTCCGGCAGCTCATTGAAGCTATCAAGACCCTGCGCGTGCGCGGCGCTCCCGCTCTGGGAGCTGCAGGAGGCTATGGGATCGCTCTGGCTGCCAGTCTCTCCCCGGCAGGCAATGCAGCGGAGCTGATGGACGAGCTGGAGAATGCTGCTGATATGATCAAGGGCTCGCGCCCTACTGCTATCAACCTCTCCTGGGGAGTGGATAGAGCCATGCATGCCGCGGCCCTTCAAGAGACCGCAGAAGATATTCGCATAGCAGCGCTTCGTGAGGCTGAGGAGATCGCTGAGGAGGACATCCGCATCAATAAGCTCCTGGGCAAGAACGGTGCCAGGCTTCTGGATGACGGGGACCATGTCCTCACCCACTGCAATGCTGGGAGGCTAGCCTGTGTGGGCTGGGGGACGGCTCTGGGAGTCATCCGCTCAGCCGTTGCCGCAGGCAAGCACATTCATGTCTACTCTTGCGAGACCCGGCCTTTGCACCAGGGATCGCGCCTGACTTGCTGGGAGATGAATGCAGATAAGATACCGGTCACCCTCATCTGTGACAACATGTCCGGCAGCCTTATGAGAAAAGGCAAAATCGACAAGGTCATCGTGGGTGCCGATCGCATCACCAGGGACGCCGTCTTCAACAAGATCGGCACCTACAGCCATGCGGTCCTGGCAAAACATCATAAAATCCCCTTCTACGTGGCAGCGCCGCTCTCCACCTTCGACCGTCTGCATGAAGAGAAGGACATCGTCGTGGAGGAGCGAGACGGCGAGGAGATCTGCTGCATGGCGGGAGTGCGCCTCGCTCCCCAGGGAATCGAGGTCTACAATCCGGCCTTCGATGCCACGCCCCTGGAACTGGTATCCGGCCTGATCACTGAGAAGGGCGTCTTCCGGCCTCCGCTCATGCCGCCTATCTGAAAAAGCATTTGAAGAGGAAATATGACAATGTCACTTATGAATATGAATCCTGATCTTGCCGTCATCGGCGGCGTGGGCTTTGCCCTGGAAGGTCTGGCCGATGAGGTGGATACGCCCTACGGAAAAGTGCCCATCGTCCGCAGCCGCCTGAAGGGACAGAAGATCATTTTCATCTCCCGACATGGAGATGGCCGGGACGGACATCTGCCTCCTCACAAAGTCAACTACCGGGCCATTATCTCCGCTGCCAGGATATCAGGCGCGAGCTGCATCATCTCCACCAACACCGTGGGCAGCATGGCCGGGCATCCCATGGGCAGCATCTTTTTGCCCAGCGACTTTGTGGAGTTCACCAAATGCCGTCCTAATACCTTCTTTGAAGATAGAGCGGTTCATGTGGATATGGGCTCCCCCTACTGCCCGCATCTTCGCCGCTCATTAATTGAAGCCGCCGGCTCGCTGGGCCAGACGGTGGGTGTGGGCGTCTATGTCTGTGCTGAGGGTCCCCATCTGGAGTCGCCCGCCCAGATCAGAATGATGCGCCTGTTTGGAGATGTGGTGGGCATGACCGGCTATCCTGAGGTAGTGCTGGCCAG
>JAQTYS010000161.1 GCA_028688175.1 Methanothrix sp.
AATTCGAGGCCAGCTTTCGGACAAGCGGCATGATGGCCGGTCTCGTGCCTTTTGCAGGAGAGGCCTGAGCTATTCCCATCTCCAGGCCCATGGACCCCATCATCTCCTGGTTGAAGCGCTCAGCAATCTCATCGAAGATCCTCTGATAAGCAATGCAATGGGGGTCGACGCCTTTAATCTCGCCGTTGGTGGGTGCTATGGCATTGTAGGGACAGCCTCCCCGGCAGTAGCGAATGTGCTTGCAGCCCTTGCATTCCCGGTCCACATACTCCTTGAAGGCACGCATGCGCATTCCCGCAGGCGACTCTGCCAGATCCTTCTGGCTGGGCCGATCTCGCACGTGGCCCATGACGTACTCAGGCATTCCTACAAAGCGATAGCAAGGATAGATACTGCCGTCCGGGCCCACGGCGAAGGTATTCTCCATGCAGTCCACAAATGTGCAGACCGTGCCCCGTCCGGTAAAGACGCATCGGGCGTAGTCGTTGATGTTTCGCACCTCTATCCTGCTCATGTTTTCCAGGTACTTGTCCAGCAAATAGACAAGGAGCTCTCCGTACTTTTCCGGAGATAGCGCCCATCTGTCCGGCTCGTCGCTTCGCAGTGACGAGAGTGCGGGATGCAGCTTGAGTGTAAGATCATTTTCCAGGAAGAAATTGAAGATATCTTCTTTGAACTGCTCTGAGTAGGAGGTAAATGTGCATATGAACTGCACCTGAAGCCCATGCTCTTTTGCCAGTTCATACCCTCGCATGGTCCTCTCGTAGTAGCCCTCCGACCTTTGTTGGTCATTTAGTTCCTGAGGTCCGTCCAGGCTGGATCCGATAGGAATACTGTACTTTGCCAGGACATCTGCTAATTCTGGCGTCAGCTTCCAGAGGTTGGTCTGCAGAGCAAAGTTGGGCTCAAGATGCTGTAGCTCTTGCGTTAGCAGAGGAAGGGCCTGTCGGTAGAATTCAGCACCGGCCAGGAGGGGTTCCCCTCCGTGAAATGTGAAGGTTACGGGATCGATGCGAAAGTCCTTGAGCCAGGCCACGGTCTCCTTAACAGTCTCTATGCTCATCACAGGTGAGCCCTCCTCCGAACTCCAGCAGTAGGCGCATTTGGATGGACAGCCTAGAGTGGGGATGATCATGACGTGAAAAGGCCTCTTTTGTTTCCGTTTTTGTCTCATCATTTCTTTGCCCTTCTGTAATTCTACTCGTAAATCTCGAATAGGTAGCGCATTATTTAATCTATTCTCTATCCCTTAGTAATCCTCTCCGCGTTCACCCTGGCTCGCCGCAGTGGTGGAAGCTCTTTGTATAGTGCCATCTCCTTGCCCCGTATGACCAGGGCGCCATCGATGCCCGGTTGATCGATTGCCTGGAAACACTCCTGCAGCGGCTCATCTACAGTAACGGCATTTCCCAGAGCAGTGGCCGCAGCATCTGCCAGAGCCACATCTTCAGATATCACTACCGCCGCGTCTGCAAAGCCAAAGGAGATGGACGGACCCACGCTGCCTGAGCTGGTGCAGATGCCTAAAGGGGTCCGCCTAGCTGGAAGCTCGAATCCCAGATTTTGGATAGGCGAGCTGCCCGCATATATTCCTACTACAATGGGCTGGTCATTTAGAATGCAGATATCTCCGCCATTGTCCACCACAGCGTAGGTTGCACCTTCATCCATCATGGCCTGCACGGCAAATCCGGCTATCGCACCGGCTACCGCCGACATGGGGCCTATGCCAAAGACGGCGCTCTTCTCTATCATCTGCTTGACAATTCGCGGTGCGTCATCTTGGATAGAATCGTAAGGCTCAAAGGTTATCTGAAAGAATGGATCATCTCTTATAAAATCCTCCAGATACGCTCGCTGCTCTCTAATGGATTCTCGGGCCGCAGCTATGTGCTTCTCCTCTCGGGCGAAGATGGTGACAATGGTCTCTTTAAGTTGGAAATGCTCTTTTAAGATTTCAGGCATGGCTTCTCACAGCCGGAGAGCTCCTGACAGGCCTGCTCTGGCTATTGTCTCCTTCTTAGCTCGCAGCCGGACAATCAGCTCCTCTTCATAGCTTACCGATAACAGCTCAGCTGTCTCATAGAGCCGGGAAAGCTCTGAGAGTCCCTGCGTCGTGTAAGGCAGACTAAGTTTATACTCCTGCAAAGGCAGCAAACGCTGAGAGATGCACTCTTCCAGCACACCCAGACCCTGGCCGGTAACCGCCGAAGCTAAAACCGGATAGGGGGCCAAATCTCTGATCAGCTCCACGATCTCCGCTGCTCGGCCTTCTTCCAGCCGGTCTGCCTTGTTTAGAATGGTCACTATGGGCGCGGAGACCTCACAGTCCCAGAGTGCCTTGTGCGAAGCTGCCAATTTGCGTCGCAACAATTCCGGCGGATCGCTGGCGTCTGCCACGAGAAGCACCAGATCCGCATCAGAGATCTCTGAAAGAGTGGACCGGAAGGCCTTGATGAGGAAGTGGGGCAGATCGTCGATGAAGCCGACGGTATCTGTGAGAAGGACCTTTCTGCCCATAACCTCCCGCGCCCGGGTAGTGGGCGAGAGAGTAGTAAACGGCTGGTCCTTGGCTTCTACCTTAGAACCGGTGAGGGCACTATGCAATGTAGACTTGCCGGCGTTGGTGTAGCCTGCCAGGGCCACCAGATCAAAGCCCTGCTCTCTGCGCCGCTGCCGTCTATCCTCACCCATGTTCTCCACGTTTGCCAGTTCAGAGCGGACCCTTGCCATTCTTCCCCGGATGTCGTGGTACATGGACTGCTCATAAGCTCCGGCGCCCCTAAATCCCGGCTGCTCGCCACGCTTTTTCAGGGCGAGGGCATTTTTTACCTGGGGGGCGTCATAGCTGAGCTTTGCCAGTTCTACCTGCAGTTTTGCCTCGCGGGTGGAGGCACGAGTGGAAAAGATCTCTAAAATGAGGTTGAACCTGTCCAGAACCCTGGCAGAAAACTCGCTTGTGATATTGAATACCTGGTTGGGGCTGAGTGCATTGTAAAAGATCAGCTTTTCCGGATGGTAGCTCAATGCTTCTTCGATCTTTCCTCTTCCCATCTGGAAGCGAGAGTCCCGGCTCCTGCGCTGGAGAACCTCAGCCAAGACTCGATATCCAGCAGCTTGTGCCAGGCCGCGAAGCTCCTTCATTTTATATGCGTCCGGCGACTTTATCGGGTTTTCTCGCATTAGCAGGACTGCGGTCTTTTCTTCATTCATCACAATTCATCTTCTCGCGCATCAATGATAAGCCTTCGGCCTGCTACGGATATATGATGGGCCATCTCCACCGCCGTCCTTTCGGCTATGGTCTCAGGATACTTGAAGTCCCTGCCTAGGATGCTTTTCACCCTCCAGATCTCCATGTTGTACAGGTCACCGGATTCAGCGATAATTGTTCCGGGAAGGCATATGCACGCTTCGCTTAAGAAATCGAGGATGATATTTATGTCCAGCATCTTGGTCACACGAGGTATCTGCCTCACCGAGTAGATTTTTTCTACAAAATTGGGAGATATGCGGGCGGAGACAACGGCGCATACCATCTTGTATCTGCCGCTTTCAGCATGTCTGCCTGAAATATCAATTGCCACTATGTCTATTTATTCAACCCCTTCTGATGATAGCGTGCTGGTTTACTATAGCGCTGGCCTCTTGCAGAGTCAAGCCTGCACCCATAGCGATTTCTATAGCTCTTTCGCTGTTTATGAGGTCTCGGGGAGAATGGCTGTCTGTGTCCACCACCATTTTAGCTCGGGCAAGTTTTGCCATGCGCACCACATGGCCGTTGGTGATGTTATGGCCCGAGCGGGACGTGACCTCCAGACAGACATTATTCTCGCGAGCCAGCTCTGCCTCCTCCTGGGTGATGAAGCCGGGGTGAGCTAGAATGTCAACTCCTGCCTCAATCGCCGCCCGGTTTGTGCCCGGTCGGACAGGCTCCACCGGCGTTTCGCCGTGCACAACTACGATCTCAGCTCCCAGTCGGCGGGCCATAGCTGCCAGAGGCCCGATCTTGGCTGGTGGAACATGAGTTAATTCTGCACCCACCAGGACGCGGATATCTGATACTTCTTCGAAATATTTTATTTTTGACACACAGGATAAGATGTGCTCTATATTGGTATAGTCCGCATGATCGGTTAGGCCGATGGTCGTGTATCCCAAAACTTCTGCCCGGCGCACCAGCTCGGAAGGAATGAGTTCGCCATCACTGAAGGTGGTATGTGTATGCAGATCGATCATATTAGTGGCTCTTCTTCTTGTATTTTGCCTTCATGTTGCCGGCGATTCTCTTTAAAACGGCGGATTTGGAGCCCTTCTTGGCAAGCAGTATTCTCCCGGAAGCCTCTTCCAGGTGCCAGGTCTTAGGGTGCTTCTTCTCGCGTTCAATCTCCGGCTTGAAACCGGATTTAAGTGAGGCAGTGATCAACATGTCCAGGTTCGGTTCATTGACGGCATCTTGACGGGAAACCATTCTGCCTTCCGACCTGGTGCGAGCTATATCGAAGTAGATCGGCCATATGACAAGTTTATCCTTCTCGGGCATAGACCGGATTAATTGCCGCATCATTAATGTATTCTCCGGCATGAAAAGTCTTTTAGCCTTGTTCAACCATTATTAATTGGAGCTTTCGATAATGAGCCAAGAGACTTTTCCCGTTGCCAATGTCGGTGGAAAGGAAATTCCATACGACCCGGATCAGCTTCGGCGGATCCAGGAGCACCCATGCTTCAGCGAGAAGGCCTGTCATGCCTTTGGCAGAATGCACCTGGCTGTGGCACCCAAGTGCAACATTCAGTGCAAGTATTGTGTGCGGGATTTCGATTGTGTCAACGAGTCCCGGCCAGGGGTGACTTCCCAAGTTCTCAAGCCAAAAGAAGCAATAGAGCGCGTGGACGAGGTGCTGGAGAAGTATCACTACATCAAAGTGGTGGCCATTGCCGGTCCTGGGGAGCCTTTGGCCAATGAGGAGACATTCGAGACTTTGCGCCTGGTTGGCGAGAAATATCCCGGGGTCATCCTCTGCATAAGCACCAATGGACTGCTTCTGCCTGACAAGATTGAGGAGTTGGACCGTTTGGGGGTCTCCAATATCACGGTTACTATGAATGCCATAGACCCGGAGATCGGCCAGCAGATCTACGACTATGTGACCTATCAGGGGAAAAGATACGAAGGCCTGGAAGCGGCAACCATCCTGCGCGACCACCAGCTCAAGGGCATCGAAGAGGCCTTAAAGCGGAAGAAGATTGTGAAGGTTAATACCGTTCTGATTCCCGGCATCAATGACAAACATGTCTTTGATATCGCCCGCAAGATCAAGGCTATGGGGGTCTATATCCATAATGTCATGCCCCTCATTCCCCAGTATAAGTTTGCCCACATCAAGCCCCCTTCGCCAGAGGAGAAAAGGAAAATCCAGGAGGAGCTGGGCAAGATCATCAAGCAGATGAAGCATTGCCGGCAGTGTCGTTCTGATGCTATTGGGAAGTTGGGATGCGATGTGCAGCAGGAGTTTGCCAGCAGAACCAGAGAACAGGGATAGAATTTAACATCTTTTTTAGCTCTTTTTCTCAAGCATCAATTTGACCAGATCATGGCATGAGGTCCTATTTCGAAAGTTCACCATCATTAAAAATCATTAAATAGTAACAATCATAGTGTAATTGATAATTGCATAAAATATGTTCGGTGGTTGAAGGCATGAAAAGAATCTTGATATGCGTTCTTCTATTATTTCTATGGATTCGTGTGGACTGTGTAAGCGCAGACACAATCTCTGCCCAGATTGATTCGTTTGATTTTCCATCTGGTGACTGGTATCGCGGGTCTAATCAGGGTGGTGCCAATGTCTGGATAAAGAATACAGGTGATGTAGGTCATCTCTTTTGGGTCTCCTACGAGGTGATGGATAGAAGAGGCCAGTGGTATAGTGCGCCTCCAGAGCCGGTATATGCTGAGCCGGGAGACAGCACCTATTTCGTCAACCCAATCTGGCATATTCCTGATGATGCAGAGCTGGGCAGCTATCAGGCAGATTTTTACTTGTATAGTTATTATGATAGCAACACCGGGGAGTTTTCTGAACAGCTGGATCAGGTTGACCTGGCTGGTGCATTTAGCGTTGT
>JAQTYS010000162.1 GCA_028688175.1 Methanothrix sp.
GGAATGGCCAATCCCAGGGCATGGGGACAGGCAGTGACCATGACCGTTACTGCTCTCTCCACCGCAAAGGCAAAATCTGCTTTGTAGGCGAACCAGGCGGCCAGGGTAATGCTGCCTGCCGCTATTGCTACAACGGTGAGCGCAAATGCTGCTTTGTCAGCCAGGTTTTGTGTCTTTGATCGGCTCTCCTGGGCAGCGCGCACAAGCTGGATCACCTGGGACAGATAGCTGTCCTTGCCAGTCTTCGTAACCGTCAACGTCACTGCTCCCGAGCCATTTATCGAACCGGCCATGACCTCGTCCCCGGATCTCTTGATCACCGGCAAAGACTCCCCGGTAAGTGCAGACTCATTCGCATCCGTGGTCCCGTCCAGCACTATTCCGTCGGCAGGAATCTTTTCACCGGGCTTCACCAAGACGTGATCCTCTGGTCGCAAGTCTGCAATAATTACGTCATGCACGCCGTCATATCTGATCAGATGGGCCTGGGTGGGCAGGATCTTTGCCAGTTCCTCCAGAGCGCGCGAGGCTCCCATGGTTGATCGCATCTCGATCCAGTGACCGAGGAGCATGATATCTATCAAAGTGACCAGCTCCCAGAAGAAGTCCATGCCGGCAAAGCCAAAGATTACAGAAGAGCTGTAGACGTAGGCCACGGTTATGGCTACTGCTACAAGTGTCATCATGCCCGGCTGCTTTTTGCGAAACTCATTCTTCAGGCCCGCAAAGAATGGATAGCCTCCATAGAAGTAGACTGCCGAAGAGAAGAGGAAAAGGATAGTATCGGAGCCATAAGGCTGGAAGTGATATCCAAAGAATTGCTGTATGTGATGAGAGAGCAAGAGCACCGGCCCGGTAAGAATGAGCGAGAAGATCAGCCGTCGTTTGAAATCAGCCAGCATTCCTTGATGGCCCTGGCCCGCATGGCTCTCTCCAGCGTGGCTTTGTCCGGCATGATTCTGTCCAGCATGACTGGAATGATGATGTTCACCATCCATCATATCCTGATCTTTTGCGGGTTCTTTCGCTTCATTTTTTGCCACGGTATCTCGATTGGCAGGCTCGTGATGCGAGTGGGACGAATTCAAGGGGATCACTCTTAATAGTAATTATTATTTATAAGAGAAAAACCTTTGTCTTGCATCAAAAAAGCTGCAAATCCCGCAAATATATATGCTACCAAAGCCTTTTAAAAAATGATATCATGGACAAATTTGATCTTATCGTCATCGGCTCGGGCGCTGGCACCCATGTGGCTTCTCAAGCCAGGCATGCGGGACTGAGGGTCGCCCTGGTGGATCAGGGCCCCACGGGCGGCACCTGTCTGAATAATGGCTGCGTTCCTTCCAAGATGCTCATCTATCCGGCGGATGTTATCCGGACCATTCAGGACGCTAGAGCTGTGGGTGTGCACGCCGAGATCAATGAGATCGATTTTCCGACTATAATGAGCCGCATGCACAAAGTAGTTGACAGCACGAGAGGAAGTCTCGAAGAGGCCTTAAAATCCAAAGAGAATTTAACCTATTTTCAGGATCGGGCGGAGTTTGTCGACGATTATGTTTTGGCAGTAGGCGGCAAGACCATTACCGCTCCCAAAATAGTGATCGCCACGGGCGCCCGGTCTCTCGTGCCGCCCATCCCAGGCCTGCAGCAGGCGGGCTTCCTTGACAATGTCTCACTGCTGAGGTTGGAGAGGCTGCCCCAAAGCCTGATCATCATTGGGGCAGGCTACATAGGTTGCGAATTCGGCCATTTCTTCTCGGCCATGGGCAGCAAGGTCACCATCCTGGGGCGCAGCCCTCAGGTGCTCAAGGGTGAAGATCCGGAAGCCTCCGGATTGGTGCAAAGAGTGCTCTCCCAGTACATGCGGGTGATCACCAGCCATGAAGTAATCTCTGTAGAGACAAAGGGTGACAAAAGAATTGTCTCTGCCAGGAATATGGATGACGGAAGCGTCAATCAGTTTGAAGCCGATGAGATCCTCCTGGCAGCGGGACGCCGCTCCAACTCCGATCTGCTCCATCCGGAGAAGAGCGGCATAGATACAGATCGAAGTGGCTGGATTATGGTCAACGAGTATCTGGAGACCAGCAAAAAGAATATCTGGGCAATAGGGGACTGCATCGGCAAGCACATGTTCCGGCACACGGCTAACTACGAGTCTGAAGTAGTCTCTCACAATCTGCTGCGAGCTGCTGATAAGGAGAACCGGGAAGCTGCCGACTACCATGCTGTGCCTTATGCCATCTTCACTCACCCCCAATTAGCAGGTGTGGGCATGAAGGAGGAGGACGCCATCGCTGCCGGATTGAAGGTGCTTATCGGGCGGGCTACGTATTTGGACGTGGCCAAAGGCGTGGCCATGGCGCAGGAGCACGGTCTGGTCAAAGTGATACTGGAGGAGGAGACAGGACGCATCTTGGGTGCAACAGTCGTTGGTCCCATGGCGGCAGAGCTGGTGCAACAGGTGGTCTATCTCATGAACACCGAATATCAGGACTTGATGCCGGTCATAAAATCACAAGTAATTCACCCCACCATAAATGAGGTGCTGGTGCGCGCTTTCTCAGAATTGGAGCATCCCGCTCATCAGCATGGCCGGGGCCAGTAGACAAAGAAGAGCAGTATGCCGTTTTGGATAAGATCTTATGCGCGGCATGCTGCAAGCATTCTCATGTGGTGAATTCTGATTATAAAATCGGTTCAATTATCGTTATGATCCTCCGCCAAATGCAGCTTGAGTTCTTCCTTTGATTCAAAGACCATACGACATATCTTGCATTTGAACTTGCCTTCTCGTTTGGATGCGGCGTTGGCCATTATCACACCCCGATAGTTCATACCAGTAGATTTTCATTATTATTTAGTTTTTCCTTGCGATTGGGCTAAATACTTTGCAGACCGAATATTTTGCTATGGCTCAAAAATATCAGTGCACCATTTGCGGATACATCTACGATCCGGAAAAAGGGGATCCTGATTCAGGAATTGCTCCCAAAACCTCCTTTGCAGATCTACCGCGAACATGGACCTGTCCGCAGTGCGGTGCAGCGAAGGATGATTTCAAGGAGATGAAGTAGCTCTGGTTAATGACTTGGATAATGACTTGGATAAGGATAAGATCATGGCGCTCACAAGAGAGATCAAACCTGGGGTCAAATGGGTAGGAGCAATAGACTGGGATCGAAGGCTCTTTGATGCATTAATTCCTTTACCTGAGGGAACCAGCTATAACTCCTATCTCATCCAGGGCAGCGAGAAGACGGTGCTTATTGATACCGTAGACGAATCCATGGCAGATGTACTGGAGGGCAACTTGTCGGCGTTGGGCATCAAGAGAATCGACTACATCATCGCCCAGCATGCCGAGCAGGATCATTCGGGAAGCCTCAAAAGGCTGCTTGATCTTTACCCTGATGCTAAAGTGCTGGGTTCTACCAGGTGTTTGGATTTGCTCATGTTGTTTGGACTGGTGAGCCAGGATAGAATAAAAGAGGTAAAAGACGGCGAGAAGATATCTCTGGGAGACAAAAGCCTGCAGTTCATTGTTGCTCCCTGGGTGCATTGGCCGGATACGATATTCACCTATCTGGCCGAGGAGCGCATTCTTTTTACCTGCGATTTTCTAGGCTCGCATCTGGCTGGTAGCGACCTTTATGCCAGTGATGAAGCCGTCGTCTACCGGGCAGCTAAAAGATATTATGCTGAGATCATGATGCCATTTCGCCAGAACATCAACCGGCACCTGGCCAGGATTGCGGATCTGCCCATAGATGTCATCGCTCCCAGCCACGGCCCGCTTTATTCCCGGCCAGAGTTCATATTGGACGCCTACCGTGATTGGGCTTCGGATAGGGTGAAAAATCAGGTGGTCTTACCTTATGTTTCCATGCATGGGTCTACCCGCATCATGGTCGATTACTTTGTGGACGCTCTAATCTCCAGGGGAGTGGATGTTAGACGATTCGATCTAACAAGCTACGATGCAGGAGAGCTGGCAGAGTCTCTGGTGGATGCGGCAACTGTGGTCATAGGCACACCCACTATTCTGGCCGGAGCGCATCCTCTGGCACTTTATGCCGCCATTCTGGCCAATGCCCTGCGGCCCAAGACAAGGTATGCTTCCATCATCGGCTCCTTTGGTTGGGGAGGCAAGATGCTGGAGCAGATCACCGTCGCTCTGCCCAATCTGAAGCTGCAATTCTTTGATCCGGTAGTCGCCAAAGGCCGTCCCAAAGAGGCAGATTTCCAGGGTCTGGACCGGCTGGCGGATGAGATCGCTGCCAAGCATCGGGAGCTGAATACCGCTTGAGATATTAAATCATGGTGATCTTGGAATCCCTTCTCTTTTATGCTCTGGTGTTGCTGGTCACAGGTGTAGCAGTCGGTTTTTCCTGTGGCCTGCTAGGCATCGGGGGCGGCTTTCTCATGGTTCCTGTGCAGATCTGGTTGCTGGCCTCCACGGGAATCGATCCCACCCTGGCCACCAGAATTGCGTTTGGAACCTCTCTGGCTGTGGTTCTGCCCACAGCTCTCTCCGGATGCCGCGGCCATAGCTGTCGGGGAGTTGTTCTCTGGAGACCGGGGATCATCATGGGCCTTTGTGGTCTTTTGGGAGCCTTTTTGGGTGGGAGCATTGCGGCTCATGCACCGGGAGATCTTCTCAGGATGATCTTCGGATTTGTGGTTTTGCTTGGGGCCTTGAGGATGCTCTTTGCCAGGAATCTGCTGCTCGGCCAGGAGGCTTTGCCTGGAGAGAAAAGAGAAAGTCTCTTGCAGTATGTTCTATGGGGACTGGGTGTGGGAGTCATATCCGGTCTGACCGGAATAGGAGGCGGAGTGATACTGGTGCCGGCCATGGTTATCGCCATGGGATTTAGCATGTATCAGGCCATCGGCACCTCGTCGGTAACAATCGCCCTCAATGCAGTGGGTGGAATCACCGCCTATGCCATTAACGGATGGGGTGTGCCCGGGCTTCCTATGTACTGTGTAGGCTATATCGACCTGCTGCAGTTTACGCTGCTGGCGGGAGCAAGCATATTCACGGCTTCCTGGGGCGTGAAGGCGGCCCACAGGCTGCCGGCGGAGAAGCTGAGGTACATCTTTGTGATGCTTATGATCTATATCGGACTTAAGATGATTGGAGTCTTGGGGTAAGTGGGACTATGAAAAAAAGCTTAGATTATTCCTTTGGCCCGCAGAGCCGTTTTAACGTCGGACATATCGCTCTTGAGTTCGAAAACATCCGTTTTATCCAGGACGCGATCCATTTTTTCGTTTAGGCTGGCATTCATATCCTTGACCTCGACGATAAGATCATCCTGTTTTTGCAGCATCAAACCCATCTTGCCATCAATGCTGTCAATCTTTCCGCTCATTGCGCCAATTTTTCCACTCAGTGTGTCGATTTTTCCGCTCATTATATCAATCTTTCCACTCATCGTGTCAATTTTTCCGCTCATTATATCAATCTTTCCACTCATCGTGTCAATTTTTCCACTCATTACATCAATTTTTTCTCCAATATTATCAATTTTTCGACTGAGATTCGAATCCATTTTTTCGATGGCCTTAGTGACACCGTTTATGGCTATGATCATGCTACTGATTGCCTCAACGCCCTTATCCAGCCTGGCATCAGTCTCGTCCTCATCAACAACTTTACCGAATCGGATAAATTCGCCACCTGCAGCGAAGTAAGCCTTTTCAATGGTGGAAACCTGTATAAGTGTGTTCTTTATATCGATAGCGCTTTCAAACCATTTTAGCTTCTCATCTTCGCCTTCAACAATGATTCTTACTCTGCCGTCCTCCAGGTTCTCGACTATTCCTTTCAGGCCAAAGGCTTTAGCTGTCTGCATGACTCTTTTTCTGTAACCGACCTTCTGGACCTGACCTGAGACACAGGCAATTAGGCGTTTCATTCAATAGGGTTTCAAACTTCTTCGTATTTGGCTTTATCCATGCGGATGGCATTTGTGTAGTCCCGAATGTTTGGACTTTATATACTCCGGCCCGCAAATTACATTCTTTGTTAACCATTTAATTCAGTCTCCATCCGATTCAGGAACATTCCCAATTTGCATCCTTCTGGCAGCCTTGA
>JAQTYS010000006.1:0-12894 GCA_028688175.1 Methanothrix sp.
GCTCTGGTAAGATTGCGCCAGCTCAGCCAGGGGCGTTACCAGCGTCTCGGGGACAAAGAGGCCTCCGTATCTGCCGAACTTGACTGCGGATATATTGGATATTTGACTGTGCAAAGGATCACCGGCTGGATGTACATTAAATGTACTAATTAATACTATGATGTATGAAAAGGTACATCTACGGTTGTATTTAAACTTAATCTAGACTCAATCACCGCATCAGCTCAGATCCGGCGGCAGTTCTCCCGTCAGGCACTCTATCCTTCTCTGTGCACCCTCCAGTCTGGCATTACACAGCTTGACCAGGGTCATGCCCTTCTCATACAGGTCCAGGCTCTCCTCCAGCGTCATCTTTCCCTCTTCCAGCACCTCAACAATCTGCTCTAGACTGTCCAGTGCCTCTTCCAGACCTATCTGTTCCTTCTTCATGTTGCTTCCTCTTCATCATCCCGGCATTGCAGTACCCTGCATCTCAGTCTTCCCTTCCCCAAAATCAGCTCTATCTCCTCGCCCGGTCTGGCGTCCTGGGATTGCAGTATCAGGCCCTTTCCGGTGCGGGCGATGGCATAGCCCCGCTGCAGGGTGGCCAGCGGGCCTACGGCCAGCAGCCGTCCTTTGGCCAGCTCCAGACGGCTTTTTATGCTCTGCATCTTATCCGCCTGGGCAGAGTCCAGGTTTTGGCTGAGAATATCCAGTCTCTGGCGAGAGTCGCGTGCCAGAGAGTACATCCTCTTGGCGGATACATTTTGCTTTAGATACTCCAGACGCTCCTCTTTTCGTTCCAGGTTCGTCCAGAGGGCACGCATGATTCTCACCTGGGCGGTGCGCAGATCTTCCTTAATCTGCTCTACATCCGCTGCTGCCATTCTTGCTGCCGCCGTAGGAGTGGCGGCTCGCACGTCTGCCACATAATCGGCAATGGTCACATCCGTCTCATGCCCCACAGCGGAGATGACAGGCACATCGCAGGCGAAGATGGCCCGAGCTACAATCTCGGAGTTAAAGCACCACAGATCCTCAGTAGATCCGCCCCCGCGGCAGACTATGACTACATCGGCACGGCCTCGCAGAGCCGAAATTGCCAAGGCCACACTCTCCTCTGCTCCATCTCCCTGCACCTGGGCCGGAGAAAGGATGATTCTGGCAGGATAAGAGCCCAATGTGCGCAAAACATCTCTCAGCGCTGCTCCCTGGGGAGAGGTGACAATGCCGATTTTCTCCGGATACAAAGGCAGCGCCCGCTTTCTCTCCTGGGCGAATAGCCCCTCTGCAGCCAGCTTCTTTTTGAGCGCCTCCAGTTGCAGGTGGCGCAGGCCCAGCCCCTCATCCTGCTTGAGGGCGCGGGCCACCAGCTGCACCCTGCCCTGGGGCCGGTAAACGGCAATATCTCCGAAGACCATCACATTTTTGCCGTCTTTCGGTTCAAAGTCCAGAGAGAGGGCGCTGCCTTTGAAGAGGACGCAGGAGATGGAAGAGCCCTGATCCTTGAGGGTAAAATATCTGTGTCCTGACCGGTGGTGAATGTAGTTGGAGACCTCGCCTCGAGCCCAGAGGTCATGCAGGCGGGGATCATTCTCCAGGCGATCCGCTATTCTAAGATTCAGGTCGGTGACTGTAAATATCTGGGTCAAGATAATCCTGTTTTTATCGGGCCCGATATTTAAAAGCGATTCATATGCGGGGCGAAACTGTTGGCAGCGTCGATTTATCGTTTTGGTAAACTTATTTGGTCATAAGACAAGAAAAGTTTATATGGCAGTATATCTTTGCTTTAAGCGGTGAAGCAATGCATATAATGGAGGGTTTTCTTCCTCATCCCTGGTGGGAGATCTGGTTTGCACTCTCACTTCCAGTAGTGGCGTATGGTGTCTACAAGATGAACAAGATGATCAAAGATAACCGTGAGACACTGCCCTTACTGGCAGTTGCCGGAGCTTTTGTGTTCGTCCTCTCCTCCCTGAAGCTGCCCTCCGTCACCGGGAGTTGCTCACATCCTACTGGTACGGGAATGGGCTCTATAATCTTCGGCCCCTGGATAACCTCGGTCCTGGCCATGATCGTCCTGGTCTACCAGGCATTATTTTTGGCGCACGGCGGCCTTACTACTCTGGGCGCAAACACCTTCTCCATGGGCATTGCGGGTCCCGTCGTCGGATACCTCGTCTACAAAGCTGCCAGCAGATCGGGCTTGCATCTCTACCTGGCCGTTTTCCTGGCTGCTACTTTAGCAGACTGGGCCACTTATCTCGTCACATCTTTGCAGCTGGCTCTAGCCTTTCCGGCGGCTAATGGCGGCGTACTATCTTCCTTTGAGGCTTTTGCCGCTGTCTTTGCCATAACCCAGATTCCCCTGGCCATAGTGGAAGGAATGGTGACGGCATTGATGTTCAAATATATAGTGCAGCTTAGAAGCGATGTGCTGGTGAGAATGAATGTTGTCTCCCAAATCACCATAAAGAAGCTGAAGGAGGCAGTGGCATGAAAATGAAATTGGAGCTCTTGACTTTAGGCGTCATTGTGCTCTTCGTCGCTGCCTTTGCTATCGTCAGCTCTACTCAAGATCACGAGTGGGGCGGAGCAGACAGCCAGGCTGAGGATGTAATCTCCGACCTTACCGGCGGCACCTATGTTCCCTGGTTTCAGTCCATTTACCAGCCTCCCAGCGGCGAGATCGAGAGCCTCCTCTTTGCCCTTCAAGCGGCCATCGGCAGCCTCATCGTCGGTTATTTCTTAGGTTACTACCGTGCTTTAGCCAAGGCAAAGGCAGATAAATCCGTCCCGGTGCCTGAAGGAAAATCGGATGCATAACCTTCTTGACGACTACGCTCATGGCAATGCCCTGCGGGAGACCAGTACCCGTCTCAAGCTGTTCTTGGGGATCTGGGCCATCCTCCTTTGCGTATCATCCACGACGCCCATTGCGCCCCTATTCGTGGCCATAACCATGAGTCTGATAACTGTGATGCTGGCTAAAATTCCCGGACGCATCTATTTCCGGCTGCTGCTGGTGCCTCTCTCCTTCGCCATGCTCAGTGCCGGAGTGGTAGCCTTCATGCATGGCAATGGTCAGACGCTATTTTCCGTGCAGATATTTGGGATCGATCTGGCCATCAGGGAAGAAGGGGCAAATCTGGCAGCTCTTCTTATTGCCCGGACCTTTGGCGGCATGTGCTCTTTGTATTTCATAGCTTTAACCACGCCCATGATTGAGATATTCGCCGTGCTCAAAACTTTGCGCATACCGCAATCGGTTATCGAGCTTTCCATGATGATCTACCGATACATCTTTGTCTTTCTGGATCAGGCAGCCATGATCCACAGCGCCCAGGTGATGCGCCTGGGCAATGCCAGCGCAAAAAACTCCCTGAACTCGTTTTCATTGCTTTGCAGCGTTCTATTCCTCCGTTCCTGGGAGCAGGGGGAAAGGCTCATCGTGGCCATGGATTCTCGTTGTTACGATGGCAAGCTCGATCTCATGGATCAGGCAGCGGGGGCGAATCCCGGGACGATTTTTGCAGCAGCTATCTATTTAGCTGTAGCTACTGCCATAGCTGTTTTAACCAGGGACGTTCTGCTCTTGTGAGGCTACTATGACGACTATCCTTGAAACCAGAAGTCTCTGCTATTCTTATGGAGATGGAACGAAGGCTCTGAATGACGTGTGCATCTCCTTGCAGGAGGGAAAGAAGGTTGCTCTGGTGGGGCCCAATGGAGCCGGCAAATCCACACTCATGCTCATGTTCAATGGCATCTTGCGGCCCAGCCAGGGCATAGTCCTCTTCCGTGGCCAGCCCATGAACTACGATGCCGCTAGCTTGCGTTCCATCCGGAGAGCTGTGGGCATGGTCTTTCAAAATTCCGACGACCAGCTATTTGCTCCCACCGTCTTCCAGGACGTGGCCTTCGGTCCCACCAATTTGGGCTATGCTGTAGATAAGGTGAAGAGATATGTCGGCTTTGCCCTTCAGTACGTGGGTCTATCTGGATATGAACGCCGTCCGCCGCATCACCTGAGTGGTGGCGAGAAGAAGAGAGTAGCCATCGCCGGCATTCTGGCTATGGAGCCCGAGGTCATCATTCTTGATGAACCCACCTCCAATCTTGATCCCGCCAGCTCAGAAGAGATCATGGAGATGCTAGATGAGCTGAACTACGGCGGAAAGACATTGATCATCTCTACTCATGATGTGGACCTGGCCTATCGCTGGGCGGATGAGGTCATCCTCATGAAAGGGGGTGGTGTGGTGCGGCGGGGCACAGGGCAGGAGGTTTTCGGAGACGCGAAGCTGATCAAAGATGCCCGTCTCAAGCTTCCCCTCGTGGTGGACCTCTATCAGGAGCTGGCTGGCCGGGGCATCGTCCGAGGATCAGAGCCGCCCAAGAATATCCTTGAGCTTTGCGATCTCCTGCAACCAAAGGCAGAGACCGAGGTATTGGGCAAGATCTACATCTGTAATGTGGATAGGGCGGATGGCAAAGGGATTCTGGCGATGCTCGAAGAAATTCCTGCTTGCTTTAAGGGCGCTATGGGCACCAGTGCCAAGTCACTGGCGGAAAAGTGCGGTATATCCATAGATTTTACCTATGGCGTCATCGACAAATGCATACTTAAAGCGCTCCTGGGCAAGAGCTCTATCATCATGACCTCGGGAGGGATGGTAGATCATACTATGCAGAGAATCGAGGACTACGGCCAGGAGTCCGGGACAAAGATCGAAGCGATCTGTCCAATGCAGAGCACCGAAAACCTTAAGTAAATATAACTTGATTAAAGAAAAGTATATTGGAATAATTGGTTTATTCCATTGCGTCCATTCAGAACCTGGAGCGAGGGTCAACTGGCTGGCAGTCAGGCCTTCGCTCTGGATCTCCCTCTCAGGAAAAATTACTACTATTTTGCCGCAGCAAGTCCTTTGAAATTAGACTAAAGAGTATAAATGAATATTTAGGATTATTCCTGATTAATAATTGTGGAGCGGGTAGGGGAGTGGGGGTTAGTGAAAAAGATGTGTATACCCGCTCTTGCCTTAACAATCTGTTGATCGTATATATACTTTTCTGGCAATAATCTACAACTGTTTTTGTCCATATGCTTTTTGTCTGGCAATCTTTGCCGCATAGGCGCCAGCTACAAAGCCTGCATCTATATTGACTACGGTGAGAACGGAGCAGGACTGCAACATGGAGTAAAGGGCTGCCTGGCCACCTCCGCCCAGACCATAGCCTGTGGAAACCGGCAAGCCGATTACCGGAGCTTCTACCAGTCCCGCTACAACCGCCGGCAGCGTCCCTTCCCGTCCGGCTGCCACCACAAAGGCATCGACATCTGCCATTCTCTCCAGGCAGGGAAAGAGCCTGTGAATGCCGGCCACTCCTACGTCGTACTCCGAAATGACATTGCATCCCATCTCCTCCGCCACAACGCGTGCTTCCTCAGCGACCGGCATGTCGGCAGTGCCTGCTGCCAGGATGCCCACCGTTCCTCTTTTAGCCTGCACCGGCGCAGAGCGAATGACCACTGTTCTGGCCTTGGAGTTGTGCTCCAGCTTGCTTCCCTCTGGCAGTTTTGCGCACTGCAGGAGCTCTAGCTGCTGGCGCGAGACGCGAGTGATGATCACACTACCAGTAGCCCGCAGGTGAGCCAGGGAGATGGCCACAAGATCTGCTTTGTCCTTCCCTTCGGCGAGAATAGCCTCTGGAATGCCGATGCGATCTGCCCGGCAGATGTCCAGCTTTGCCACATCTCCTACTGCCAGGAAGCTGTGGCGTTTGATGCGTCGCATTGCCTCTTCCAGGTCCATCTCCCCTCGGGCATAGCATTGCAGCAGATCTCTCAGGTCCTCTTGCACGGTTCTTAAAATATATCGTCAAGCATAAAGGGTTTATCCCTGCATAATGAATGAAAAAAGATGCTTGTAAATCTTGATCTTCATATCCATTCCAAGTATTCGATGGCAGTCTCCGCTGATATGCAGCTGCCGGAGATTGCCAGAGAGGCAGCGCGAAAGGGTGTGAAGATTGTGGCCACGGGGGACTGCCTGCATCCTCTATGGCTGGATGCCATAAAGAAGCTTCCGAAGGACGACGGGCTCTTTCTTCAGGGCGATACATATTTTGTCCTCAGCGTGGAGGTGGAGGATAAGAGTCGCGTCCATCATCTCATCTTTCTGCCTGATACTGCCCAGGCAGAGCAGCTGCAAGAGGCCTTTGCCCCCCACTGTGCGAACCTGTCGAGCGACGGCAGGCCACGGCTCCATTTGAACGGCTGTGAAATTGCCGATTATGTTCTTGAGGCGGGTGGACTGCTGGGACCTGCCCACGCCTTCACACCTTGGACCGGCATCTTTGCTTACTTTGGCTCAATAGCAGAATGTTACCAGGAGAAGGCGCAGCAGATCCGGTTCATTGAATTGGGCCTCTCTGCGGACACTGATTATGCGGACCGGATTGCCGATCTGTCCACCCGGACCTTTCTCTCCAACTCCGATGCTCATTCGCCCCGCTCCAATAAGCTGGCCCGGGAATTCAATCAGATGGAGCTTGCATCTTTTAGCTATCAGGATCTCATTCTCGCCATCAGGCGTGAAGGGGGACGGCGTATTGTAAAGAATGTGGGCCTCTTTCCAGAGGAAGGAAAATATAATCGCACGGCCTGCACACGCTGCTATCGGCAGTACTCCCAGGCCCAAAAGGACGAATTTATGGGGCGATGTCCGGATTGCGCAGGGCGAATTAAGATAGGTGTGGTTGACCGGGTGAATCTTCTGGCTGATTATGAAGAGCCTGTGCACCCTCTGCACCGGCCCCCTTACCTGCATATTATTCCCCTGGCAGAGATCATTGCTCTGGCGCTGGGTCACAAAAGCGTCACGACCGCCGGCGTGCAAAAAAGCTGGAGCGAGCTGACCGGGTCTCTGACGGAGATTGAGGTTTTAATGCAGGCAGATCTTGCTGAGTTGAAGGCCGATCCGAGAGTTATCGAAGCCATCCAAAACTTTCGCATGGGCCGGGTAAAGGTGCAACCCGGTGGCGGGGGCAAGTACGGGGTGGTTGGGCTGGCGCAAGCTGCCGGGGTGGAAGGCAAAAAAGATGGGCAGAGGTCGCTCTTCGATTTTTGAGAGGAAAGCCCGGTGAATGGCGGCGTCAGAATTCTGGTAGCCAATCGCGATTGCATTAATATTTCAAATATTTATATTCTGTCTTGCTCTAACACCAGGTTTCATGCTATTTGGCATTCGCAAATGGTGACTTCCTCCCATGCCCCTGAAGGGGCAGGGCTTCCTGCTTCACAGAGCACCTTCGGGTTCTCCACAGGCTTGAATTCGACGCAGTCCGCGCCTACTACGTTGTTGCCCAATCCAAGTTCGACTTTACGGGGTACATGGTACAGGCAACTGACTTGTATTCCCGACCAAGCGAGTCTGAAGGTTAACGGTTGTACAGAGATTGCAGCCAGTATAGATATAGTTGATCTGTGCGGCGTGAAAGTAATGAACGGGGTGCGATTCATCCCACCCCCTGAAGGGGGCGGGTCTTCTCTACCCCTTTACCCCGACGTTATAAAACACTGTCTTAAGGATGTTTCTTTCTTACATATTTAAATACTTAAAAAAGATATTTAGTTTATGTATATACGATTCCTCGGAGGGGGCGGTATTTCAAAGGCAGATTAATGTTATTTTATTGATTTTATCTGTGGAAATGACTTATGAATAATTCGATATAAGATGGATGATTGATATGGACTTTCGAACTAAATCGTCTAGGTGCAAATTCAAAGAGAGGTTTTCTTTTCTTGAAGCTGCTGCAATATTATTTCTGGCAGGAATGCTGCTTGCCATATTGTCTTTAAATGGCAGTGCTGCCAATGAGAGCATTGAATTAAACAGCATCGCTCTCAATTCATCGGATAGCCCAACTCAAAACGAAAATGTCACCTTCGATGCGCGGCAATATCTCAAAATGAGGATGCAATTGCCTGCTGACCGGAAAGCTGCTGCCCAGCGCTACAAAGCATCTCGCGAGGAGGCAATGGCCCTGGCTCGTAAGGCTGCACCCGGCGCAGCTCCTACAGTTGCGCCATTGTTTGACCCTGGCGGGATTCCTCACTATTTCGGCCCCTATCCTAACTACGCCAACAGCCCCATGCCTACTGGTTCTATTGCCAGTATCACTGTGACAAATGGGGGTAGTGGATATGTCAGTCCCACGATTGAAATCTCGGACGTCTACGGTACTGGCGCAGGTGCTGCTGCTACCGCGACGGTTGCTGGTGGTGTTATTACTGGCATTACCGTCACCCCCGGATCCGAAGGCAGCGGTTACACTGCTCCATTAGTTACCATCGTTGATGCAGCCGGTACAGGCGCAACAGCTACGGCAACATTAGGTGGCACTCTAGCCGGTGGAATTAAAAAATTCGTTGATACGCTACCGAATCTTCCCCAAGCAATTCCCGATCAAGTAACGTATCCTGCTGGTGGAAAAGGCTACACATCAGCTCCTACAATCGAGATCAACGATGGGACCGGCACAGGTGCTACAGCTACAGCCCATTTGACCGGAGATACCGTAACCAGTGTCACCATCGATAGCGGCGGTAGTGGATATTCTGCCAATCCGACCATTACCTTCAAAGGTGGTGGAGCTACGACCCATGCCATAGGAAAGGCAACGGTGGTAGGTGGCGTCATCACCGCAATCACCCTCTTGGGGTGTGATTATTATGAAATAGCACTGGTTGAGTACAGCCAGAAGATGCATACCGATCTTCCTGCGACCAGGCTGAGGGGCTATGTGCAGCTGAGTACCCCAGTTATCCCTGGAGCGGGCGTTGCATTGCAGGATGTCAACGGCGATCCCATCTTGAAGCCCGATAGCACTCCGGCAATAGCTGTCACAAATCCTCAGTACATGGGTCCCATCATAGTCTCAGAGCGGGACCGTCCGGTGCGCATCAAATTCTATAACCTTCTTCCCAAAGGGGAGGGTGGCGACCTATTCCTTCCGGTAGATACAACCCTTATGGGCGCTGGAATGGGGCCCAACATGATTATGCCCGACACGGTGACGCAACCGGGCGGAGCGGTAGTCAAGATCACGACAATGATGCCTCATAACCTCGCAGAAGGGCAATTGATCATGCTGCACGGCTTTGTGCCGGATGCATATAATGGGGAGTATCGTGTGCTGGGCACCGGACTAACTGCGACTCAATTCCAGATCCAGCTCAAGACCGATCCAGCACCGGCAGTCGTGACCAAAGGGCATATCATGGAGCTGTATACTCAGAACCGTGCCACGGTGCATCTTCATGGCGGATATGTTCCATGGATTAGCGATGGGACACCCCACCAGTGGATAACTCCCGCTGGAGAGACCACATCCTACCCCAAAGGCGTCAGCATGCGTAACGTTCCGGACATGCCTGATCCAGGCGACGGCTCGATGACCTTCTTCTATAACAACCAGCAAAGCGCTAGGCTGATGTTTTACCATGATCATTCTTATGGTATTACTCGGATCAATGTCTATGCGGGAGAGGCGGCTGGGTACTTGATAACCGACCAGGTTGAGAAAGATATGATCGACGGCACCAACTTTGCCGGAATCAATCTCAATCCACCAGCCAAAGTCCTTCCTGATGTAGGAATTCCTCTGGTCATTCAGGATAAGACCTTTGTCGATGCAAATACCATCTGGTCTCAGGACCCGACCTGGAACTGGGGAACTGCTGCCAGAGATCCTAACACTGGGAAAATTTTGAATGCCAATACCGGCGATCTCTGGATGCCTCATGTCTATATGACCAACCAAAATCCGTGGGACATCGGAGGCATGAATGCATTCGGCCGCTGGCATTATGGACCATGGTTCTGGCCGCCCACAACGAATATTGCACACGGCCCTGTACCAAATCCCTATTCCGGCCCCAATGAGCCGCCAATGATTCCGGGCGTGCCCCACAACTCCATGGCCATGGAGTCCTTCGTAGACACACCGGTGGTCAATGGCATGGCCTATCCCTACCTGGAGGTAGATCCCAAGGCTTATCGGTTCCGTATTCTTAATGCAGCCGACGACCGGTTCTTCAACCTGCAGCTCTATCTGGCCACCAATATCCTCAGCGGTATCACCGTTACGAGCGGAGGTGGCAATTACGTAGCTCCTGCGGTCATCATAACCGATACTACCGGCAAAGGTGCTACTGCAACCGCGACAGTAGTGAACGGGATAATTACCGGTGTTGAACTATTAACTGTGGGCAGCGGTTATACTGCGCCTACCGTTACATTCAATGATGCAGTCGGAAGCGGTGCTGCTGCAACTGCAACACTCTACACTGCTCCGACCGAGGTTGGCATGATTCCGGCATCAAATTATGCAGGCTTGCCAGCTAGCTGGCCTACAGACGGAAGGGAGGGCGGTGTGCCTGATCCAGCCAAGGTTGGCCCATCATTTATCCAGATAGGAACGGAAGGCGGCTTCTTGCCTGCACCGGTGGAGCTGCCCACTTTGCCTGTCAACTGGAATATGGACCAGACGAACTTTGATTTCGGGAACGTTAACCAGGGAACACTTCTGCTGGGCCCGGCTGAGCGGGCGGAC
This sequence comes from Methanothrix sp., assembly GCA_028688175.1. Taxonomy (GTDB): domain Archaea; phylum Halobacteriota; class Methanosarcinia; order Methanotrichales; family Methanotrichaceae; genus Methanothrix. Next base: position 10,609 of record JAQTYS010000006.1, read on the forward strand.
GTCATCGTGGACTTCTCTGCATACGCTGGAAAGACGCTCATCTTGTACAACGATGCTCCTGCTCCCTTCCCGGCAATCGATCCGCGCTACGACTACTACACCAACCATCCGGATCAGACCGACACAGGTGGCGCACCTACTACCCAGGCAGGTTATGGTCCCAACACGCGAACTATCATGCAAATTCGGGTAGCTGACGTACCTCCTGCAGATGCATACGATCTGGCCAAATTGCAGGCTGTATTCGCCAAGGATACGGTGAACAATAAGAAGGGCGTCTTCGAGGCGTCCCAGGATGAGATCATTGTGCCGCAGGCGGAATATAATTCGGCCTATGACAGAACAGATCTGGCGGTGAATCCTTATGTGAGGATCTTTGATAACAGCAAGACATTCCAGACACTTGCCGGCTCGACGGCAACTATCACCTTCGACCCGAAGGCTATTCAGGATGAGATGGGTGAAGCCTTCGAGACCGACTACGGACGAATGAGCGGCTTCTTAGGTCTTGAGGTGCCATTCACGGGGGCTGGCAATCAGAACTTCCTTCTCTATCCCTTTGCCTCTCCTCCGGTCGAGATAATCAAAGGCTCGGTCTACGGAACTCAGATCGGATCGACTGAAGACGGAACCCAGATCTGGAAGATCACCCATAACGGAGTGGACACGCATACCATACACGTGCATCTGTTCAATGCCCAGTTGATCAATCGTGTGGCCTGGGACAATGCCATTCGCGTTCCTGATCTCAATGAGCTGGGGTGGAAGGAGACCTTCCGGGTTAACCCGCTGCAAGACACCATAATCGCTTTGAGGCCCATAGCTCCAACGCAGCCTTTCGAAGTTCCCAACAGTGAGCGGTTGATCGACCCGACCATGCCGGAAGGTGCTGAACTTAAAGGAGGGCCGCTAGGATTTCAGGATCCGAGTGGTGAGCCGGTTACTGTGCTCAATCATATCGTCAACTTTGGATGGGAGTACATGATGCACTGCCATCTTCTCTCTCATGAAGAGATGGACATGATGCATGCTGTGGCCTTTGTGGTGTCGCCAAGGGCTCCTTCTGACCTGGTAGTCACATTATCCGGAGCAGGACCTCTTGCTGCAACTTTGAACTGGGTGGACAATTCCATCAGCGAAACCGGATTTCTCATCCAGAGAGCAAAGGACGCGGCATTCACCGTGGATCTGACGGAATTTTCAGTTGGGCCGAATGTGGTAACATACACCGATACTTCTGTAGTGCCCGACACAACATATTACTACAGGGTGCGAGCTGTCAACCTGGTGGGCGATACCACAGTGTATCCGGCTCCTGCGGTGGGATTCCCTCAGAAGACTGCATACTCAGCATGGTCGAACAGTGCGATGCTGTCCGAAGTATTGACCATATCTGCAATAGGCACTGGTAAAGATTTACAGATTAAACAGCGCATTGGAGGTGCGTGGGGTGCTTGGCAGGGCCTGGGAGGTTTTGTACAAAACCTTGACTCTACATCATCAGCTGGCAATGTCTATGTCTTCGCACGTGGTGGAGACAATGCTCTATGGTACCGAAATTGGAATGGACTAACCTGGGGCGATTGGCAAACCTTAGGCGGATGGATGGATCTCCTTGAGTCCACATCATCAGGTGGCGATGTCTATGCCTTTGCACGCGGCGGAGAAAACGTCTTATGGTACCGAAATTGGAATGGCGTTACCTGGGCCGAATGGCAGAACCTGGGTGGTTATGCAAAAGACATTGATGTCACATCATCAGCTGGCAGTGTCTATGCCTTTGCACGCGGAGGAGATGAAGCTTTATGGTATCGAAATTGGAATGGTGCTGCCTGGAGTGATTGGCAAAGCCTGGGTGGCTGGATAGATCTCCTTGATTCCACATCATCAGGGGGCAGTGTCTTTGTCTTCGCACGCGGAGGAGAAAACGTCTTATGGTACCGAAATTGGAATGGCGTTGCCTGGAGTGATTGGCAGAACCTGGGAGGATTTATAACAGATCTTGCTTGCACATCATCTGCTGGCAGTGTCTTTGTCTTCGCACGGGGAGGAGACGGCGCCCTATGGTACCGAAATTGGGATGGTGCTACCTGGAGCGATTGGCAGAGCCTGGGTGGCCAGATAACTGACCTCGATGCAATATCATCCGGAGGCAATGTCGGTGTCTATGTAATTGGGACCGATGGTGCCTTATGGAATATAAATTGGGATGGAACTGCATGGAGTGCATGGCAGAGCCAGGGAGGTTCGATAACAAGCCTTGATGCAACATTATTGAATTAAGAT
>JAQTYS010000006.1:12994-27183 GCA_028688175.1 Methanothrix sp.
CGGTGTCTATGTAATTGGGACCGATGGTGCCTTATGGAATATAAATTGGGATGGAACTGCATGGAGTGCATGGCAGAGCCAGGGAGGTTCGATAACAAGCCTTGATGCAACATTATTGAATTAAGATTATTGAAACTCAATCAAATCTTTTTTCTGTCGATCATTTCTGCCGCACTAGATGCTGAAATGCAATAGAAAAAAAAGTGGTCAGAGTTAATTCGGCTCGTGATTAAATGGTCCGACCACCGAGGCCATACCAATTGTAATATGCTGGTATATTCGGGTTCATCCTGTTGACCCAAAGTGCTCCGTCTCCTCCCCGAACAGCTATATCTATCTTATTGGTATTCGGATTCATTAAAGGCTTTGGATCTGAGGTAATTAGACCACCCAATGAATACCAATTATGTTCATAAACGCCGCTTCCCCAGGTGCCCTTACTATCCCAGAGCTGATTATCACTGCCACGAACGAATGTGTGGATATTGCCGCTAGTATCGAATGTAACATAGGGGTTCGAGGTTACGGTTCCCCCTAATGAGCTCCAGGCATATTCAATATTGCCGCTGGGAGATGCAACTAAATCGATATCGCACATCCAGAGTGCGTTGTCAGAACCCCGAACGGCCACCTTGAGAAAACCATTTGCGACCGGCTCAATCGCACCGCTCAATTCTGAGGTTAAAGTGCCGCCAAATCCATACCATGCGGCCGAGCTAACCGGCGTTGGTCCGGTATCTGCTTTATTAACCCATAATTCATCATCGCCGCCCCTCACAAGTGTATACACATAGTTGGAGCCATCATTTGAGGCAACCAAGAATGGGTCCCCTTTCATGTATCCTCCCATTTTGCTCCAAGAGCCGGATGTCATTGTAGTGGTATAGAGGTCCCTTATCCAGAGGGAGTTATCGGTTCCTTTTGCTGCGATTGCAATCCTGTTGGAATATGCAGGCTCCATTACGGCACTTGGGGATGAGGAAAGCTGCCCACCGAGACTGGTCCAATCTCCGCTCATGGCACTCGTGACCTTCCTGTCCCAGAGGGCAAGGTCGCTGCCCCGCACAAAAATATGGATGTCGCCATTGCCATCCTTGACTGCTGATGGATTTAGGCTGAAAGTCCCTCCTAGTGAGTACCAGTTTCCGTCCTTGTTATCCCAAAGAGCACCATCTCCTCCTCTTACAAATATGTGTTCGACATTGTTGTTATCAATTATGGATGACGGTCTCGTTGTGCTGGGCAGAGGTAGAGCAAAGAGTTGTGCTCCTGCAAGCGGCGTGGCTTCCAAAACCATGCTCTGTGTGTCTCCTGTAAGATCTTTATTAATGCTGGGATTTGTGCCAGTCGAAGCTAGTATGCTGCCGGATGCGATGCTTCCTTCTTCTGCAAAGCTAATGAAATCGGTGCCGTCTCTTGCACTGGCATAAGCCATGATGCCATTTTCTGCCGCTATATTTTGCTGGACTCCGACATGTTCATTGGCGTTGGCTCTAAGGGTAGAGTGCAGACCATCGCAAGAGGAGAGATAGGAATAGGTCTCCTCTTGGGCAGAAGTGGCTTTTGTAGTTGAGTAGGACTTGCTGTCCAGGCTGATACTTTTAACCTCTCCTGATGCCCTAGCTTCGTCTGAGGCAATGGCTGTCATTTGGCTGAACACTATGCCCTGACCATTGAGGCCACCTGTAACCTCTACCTCTTTATCTTTTAATCCAGACCGGCCCAGTGAATAGCCAAGGGCACCTATGATACCGGTACTCTGATCGGCTCTGACTTTTTCGCCTTGTACTGTTAGGTCTTGGTTTGATGTCAGGCTGCCGCCTAATGTCCAAGTTTCCTGGACGGCAAAGGATGATCCTGCCGATCCGGAAAGCACACTTCTGGTTTCGCCAGATGCTTCTAAGCTTGTGCTCAAGTCCAATTTAGTTCCTGTAACCAATGTGTTGGTGTTCAAGCCGAGGTTGCTTTCGGAAGTGATTGCGCTGTATGCACTTTGATCCTCGTTGCCTAAATATTGGCTGATATTGTTGTTGCCTTGACCGGATGCCCACTGAGTCTGAATGATGGTGCCTTCTCCAAGGCCAGTTTGGACTCTAAGATCGGTTGACTTATCGATATCATAACTTTGGGTTAGGTATACTTCGGCATTTGCATTATTCAAACTCGTGGATACGGTTACAGATAATGCCGGCAGGCTCATTATGTTGAATAATAAAATATATATGGCGCAAATTTTATGTATTGATGTTTGCATTCATCTCACCGCCCATACATATTCCAAATAGCCTGGCGATCTCCATTTCCCAGCCATAGAGGATGATTGTACTGGTAGTTCATTATCTGCTGATCCTGTGCCTTGTAGAGAGGAGCGTTCTTCTTGTTATAGAGGTCGGCCAGGCCAAGAGTATGTCCAAGCTCGTGAACTGCAATGGTCTCTACATCATAATTTATTCCATCGCTGTTGCCATTCGTATTCCAGCTATAGTACGTATTGTAGTCAACATCGGATTCGATTATCTGGAAAAAGCCATCTTTTTGGCTGCTGGTGGTGTACCAGGTATGAGAGTGACCTGGGGAGAAAACTCCATTGGAATTCGGTCCGATATATTCCCAGGAATGAACGGATTTCCAATCTTGTACATCGCGGGAAACGCTGCTACTGGCTATTACCGTGCTTGCAAAAAGCTTTTGATATGTTGCAGCATCCCATATATTCGCAGCTGTTTGAATCGCCGTGCAGACTGAGTTGGTGTTTAAGCCCTCTGCATAGTAGTTGGCGTCAGTGAGAAGGTATAATTGAATGGTTGGATTTGCCTGGTTCCATCTACAGGCTGTCGTTCCATCGTAGATATTGCCTAAGGGCAGCCAACCCCAGAAGTTGCCCACCTGGCCGCCATAGGTCTGAGATTCCAATTCGGTTGACGATTGGGCCTGACCGGTTTTTGTGGTGGAATCAAAAACGTCCCGATCCATGTTGACTGCATTGGTCTGCACAGCTCCCTTAAATATCGGTGCTGTTTTCGCATCTTCGCCGTCTTTAACATAGCTGGAATCGAAGGAGAGACCCATGCTCTTCGAGCCGAGCGATCCCAATGTATCCTCATCCAGGCAATTATCCCCGTATGCGGATATCTCTCCCATCGTCCAAGCCTTTCCTTGGGATGCTGCGGTCAGATCTGCCTTTATATCTTCAACTTTGTAAAAGAATCCATTTATCAACATCGCATTGCTACTGGATAACGAACTGGATTCCAGGTAACAAGATATACCGCTCATCTCTGTTCCCTGGCTCGCTGAAAGAAGGCTGCCTGCTGCCAGGCTCTGGGATAATGACAAGCTTCCATCTATCATATTTGTCTTCTGATCCACAAAATCGCTCCCTTGAGTTCCCTGCAATTCTGCAAAAATATTTCCTGTGCCCATCACTGTTTGAGATATAGATGCCGACTGGGATCCGGCAGCCGATGATGTGGAAACGCGCAGTGGCCCCGAACTCTCAATAACGTTTTTCGAATTATACCCATTTCCCTCCACATAGTGGACTAGAGTATTATCGTCGTCTCCATAGAGCTGGCGATCCTGGTAGATGTAATGTCCATCAAATGTCGATTTCGCTTTCAGAGCGGTATCTGTAGATAGTCTATACGTATCAGAAATTGCCATATCATCTCTTCCATCTCCTAATGAAATGCTTATTCCCATGGCAAAGGTCGGCGTCGTCACTAATATAGATAAAATACTTATTACTATTATTTTGCGGCTTATATTCTCCATAATTCATCACTTTCGCGTTCTTCCAATGTTTGGGTATATATAATCTTGTAAGGAAATATTGTAAACCAATAACCGTCTCATGAAATCAACATGCCTCAGATATACAATTTGTTAGTAATTATAATAATTAAGATACTAATACTCATAGCCAACTTATTCAATTATTATATCTCATTCTCGATTTTTACCATTTATGATACATATAAAATTAATACTTATGTGTGGTATGTATTAGTCATATCTATTAGCTGAATATTTGATTACCACAATGTTTTAATAGTTAAAATAGTTATTATGCTTTCTAATCTGGTGATGTCCTTGATACTAGAAAAATTTGTAGTATTGGTGCTCTTTTTGTTAATGATATTTTTATCCTGTGCATCGAGTGAAGAATTAGAAATAAATTCGGGATCGCTTTCCTCGCCCGGTCCCTTGGTGTTGCCCTCAGCTATCGCAAGCGATGTAAATGCGAGTGGGAGAGCAATCACGGCAACTATCGAAACGGCGGCGGGAATAATGGGGCATGCGGACAAGGGATCTATTCCGAACAATTCGGATTTGTTGACCGGAGTGGTCAATCCGGGATTCTTGGCTGCGCCGACTGCTAAGCTGTCCATAAGTGGGATGGTTTTCAATGATCTCAATGGAGATGGACTGAGGACGAATGATGAGCCCGTCCTTCCTGGATGGGAAACCATCTTGACACAGGACGGAAAGGAGATTCTTCGAACTGCTGCCGATAATGAGGGGCGTTATTCATTCCAAAACTTAGCATCGGGACAGTATACTGTTGTGGTAATTAATCAATCGGGATGGAATCTAACCCATCCAACCAGTGGCCGTTATGAAATCAACCTGGTCGAAATAAATGCTACCAATTACGACTTCGGCGTTCACCTTGGGCCGGTGACATTTGTTCAAAGTGAATATCCTCTTATGCCCATGGAACTGGCGTTTTCAGATGCCGAGGCCTTTAAAATGGCACCAAAATTCGAGATTAAACCTGAAACGCAAACCATGCTCAAAGAAGCGGCTGTCGAGCAATTCAGCCTATTAGGGAATCTTCAATACACGGCATCGGAGAGGACTCAATATAGTTGCGGCAATTGCTGGGTTTGGGCGGGTACGGCATGCATTGAGAATGCATTGACTGTTCAAAAAGGAGTAAAAGATCGACTATCTGCACAGTATTTCGTCTCCAACTATAATGGTGGAACAGGATCATGGGCTTGTTGTGGGAAAACTGCTACAGAGTTTGCGAATTATTATGCAAATACGCTTAAAAAAGCAATTCCTTGGACAAATACAAACGCAGATTGGCGTGACTCTTATCAGGGTTGCTCTGATTCGACGACCACACCCGCTGGCACAATTGGCACAACTCCCAATTACCCCATAACCTCAATAACTGCACAGGGCATCGATACAGTCGGTGTAGGCGAAGCAAACGCCATAGCGAATATCAAGGCTGCCCTTTTGCAAAATAAGATGGTCCACTTTGCATTCTGGTTGCCTAGCAGCGACGGATGGACGCAATTCAGCAATTTTTGGAATGGAAACTCAGGAATCTATAATCCAGATGGTTATTGCGGTCAATCAGCATCTGCCGGAGCTAACGGACATGCTGTGGCTTGTGTCGGCTGGGATGATTCCAGTTCAGATCCCAATCAGCACTACTGGATAATGTTGAATAGCTGGGGTGCACCATCAGCTCATCCTGACGGCACATTTAAGGTCAAAATGCATATGAATTACGATTGCTTGTATCCAAGCTGGACATATGCACATAGATTTTGGACTTATGATGTGGTGTTTGGCGCAATACCATCAACCTGGACCCGTCTCGGTGGATACGCAACCTCAAAGCAAAGTGCCATAACGGATAACCAGGGCAGAAGGCATGTCTTCGTCAGGGGCGGAGACAATGCGCTGTGGGATAATGTGGATGGATCCTGGGTTTACATTGGCGGAATTCTGGCCTCGGCACCCTATGCTGCCAAGGATAAAAACGGCCGAATACATATTGTCGTTCGTGGTGCAGACTATGCATTATGGGACTTTGTATTCGATACTGCAAACTGGAATGGTGGCTGGAAGGGCCTGGGCGGTTATCTCAGCTCGATGGCGACAGCTGCCATGGAGCCGACCTATGGGGTCTGGATGAAGATAGTCGTCAGAGGTGGCGATAATTCACTGTGGCTTTGCGATTTCAATGTCGATGATCTGTCATCCTACAACTGGATTGGTTTTGGCGGGTATCTAAATAGCTGGCCGTTTGTGATCTTCGACCAGAACAGCCGCATGCATATCTTTGTTGCAGGCGGCGACAATGCTCTCTGGGATAATCGGGGCGTTCTCTCCTCAGGGGTATATTACCACAATTGGCATGGTCTGGGTGGCGTCATGCAAGATGCACCCTTCAGCACCCTGGAGCCGGGCTATAGTAATTATTTGTTGGCTATGGTTCGTGGATCGGACAATGCTCTATGGATAGCCGACATCTATGCCAATGGCGACCCGGAGACATGCAGCTGGTTAGGCTTTGGCGGCGTCCTTGCATCTGAGCCGTTTGCATCAACAGATACCTCCGGCAGAGTTCATACCTTTGTTCGGGGCAGTGATGGTGCCACGTGGGAGAATGTCTTTTCCAGCAATCCCTGGTATCCGTCGGGTGCGCAGTGGATAGGCCATGGTGGGAGCATTAGCATATGGTCGCCGCAGGCATTGCTGGATGGCCAGACCTATGCCTATATACAGGGACCAGATAATGCAATGTGGCGCAAGGTGTTTATTACCTCGGTCGCGTCGTCCGCCGTCGGGGAGGCATCCGGAAAAGTGGACAGTCTTGTCGAGGCGGTAACCTTGGTGGAGGGGGCTACTGGTTCCTCTAAAGTGTGACTTCTTGTGGGCTACGGGCGGAGGGGAGTCCCTCCTAGCCGGTTTCCTTTTTTATTTATAAAATCATTCTACAAAAATGAGCGCAAGAATTAATAGTTAAAAAAATTTATTCAATTATTACATTTCATTTTGATTTTTACTATCTACTATATATATAAAATTTATATGTATGTATGGTATGTGTTGGTCACATCTATTAGCTGATATATTTGATTACCACAATGTTCTAATAGTTAAAATAGTTATTATGTTTTATAATCTGGTGATGTCCTTGATACTAGAAAAATATGTAGTATTGGTACTATTTTTGTTAATGATATTTTTATCATGTGCATCGAGTGAAGAATTAAATACAAGTCCCGGATCTCTTTTCTCGCCCGGTCCCTTGGTGTTGCCATCAGCTATCGCAAACGATGTAAATGCAAGTGGGCGTGCGATCACCGCAACTATTGAAACGGCGGCTGATATCATGGGTAAAGTAGATCAGGAGAATGGCGATCTGTATGATCTGGGATTACTTCCCAATTCTGCCGATTCTGTATCCAATCTGCCTCTGGCAGATGCGAAGAGTTCTGTGACGGAAATAACAGTACTGCTTAATGCAGGAAATTATAGCATCACAAAGGATAAGGATGGATATGATGTCATTAAGATGGATGGCTTTCCAACTAAGTATCTAACCGGAAAACCTCTTCTGCCTAGAGGCATTTCAAAGGTTTTGCTCCCTCCTAATGTCGATTATTCCACGCTACGGCTGGAAGTAGTCTCAGAGGAAAAGCAGATATTAGACGGGACGTATAATATTCGACCGGCATCCGAAGATCTACCACAATCGGAAAATTCGGGGGCGATCAATGTGACATCTCAAAACGAGACAATAATCGATGATGTCTACCGCACGGATGCCGCCTATCCAGATAGCTATGTTAATTTATTGCCACCATCTCAAATGAGGAAATGGGTATTTGTTCCGGTGGAATTTATTCCATTCCAATACAATCCCGTCCAGGGTACTTTGACCTTAATCAACTCTGTTAAAGTGAAAATATCTTATGAATTGAATGAAATGTCCAGCGCAGATGAGTCCTCTCTCTTAAAAGATACTGTCTTTGATAGCTTAGCGCCTGAGATGTTCATCAACTATGAAGAGATGGGCGGTCTGTATTTGGACCAGAGGGTAGCCAGCTTCGCACCTAGTGCAACAGGAAGATATGTCATCATCACTACCAATGCCATAAGATCCGGCAGTACTAAGCTAAATTCGTTCATTGACCATAAACAATCACTGGGCTATACTGTCAGCGTTGTGACGGAGACTGATTTCGGGGGTCTGACCGGTCAATATCCCAACAATAGGGCGGAGAAGATCAGGGAATGGCTGAAGAATAACTACGTCTCCCTTGGCATCAAATACGTACTATTGATAGGAAATCCATCACCATACGAATCTGGTGAAGGTGATATCCCCATGAAAATGTGCTGGCCGCGCTACGGTGCTGGTGATCGCAATGAGAATGCACCCACAGATGCATTTTATGCCGATCTAACCGGCAACTGGGACAGCGATGGAGATGGCTATTATGGCGAATGGTCGGACTTTACAGCGTCTGGTGGCGTGGACTTCTCTCCGGAGGTCTATGTGGGAAGAATTCCTGTCTACGGCGCAGATTATGTCACATTAGATAACATCCTGCAAAAGACGATTAACTACGAGATATCCGGCAGCACTGCCTGGAGGAAGAATGCTCTTCTGCCCATGAGTTTTTGTGATGTCGATACGGATGGTGCGTACTTGGGCGAACAGATGAAGAACAACTATCTATCCCCCAATAGCTACTCTTCCTGGAGAATGTACCAGCATGTTTTTTCCGGATACTGCACGTTGGATTCGGTATTTTCCAGTGAGGAAAACCTGAGAGGAGGCAGCGTTATGCCCAATCGCTGGGCCGGTAACGATTTTGGGATAGTCGGCTGGTGGGGAGGTGGTGATAACCAAGATGCCTATGTTTATGACTACTGCAGTTGGGGGGTATTCATGGGAAGCGGCAATGCACTCAGCCTTGACGATACTCATCCTTCTTTCACCTATCAATGCTCCTCTTGGAATGGTCGTCCTGAAGATGCATACAACCTGCAATATGCTATTCTCAAGAATGGTGGTATCGCTACCGTTTCAGCTACCAGGGGCTCATGGTATTATAGAGGACAGACCGACTTCGTCATGACCACTAGCAATGCGGGAATAGGTTATGAATATGTGAAGCGACTGGTCCAGGAGACGGCTGCAGCCGATGCTTTGATGCAAGTTAAGTCAAGCATGACACCGGGGAATCAGGCTAGGCTGATGAACTTCTTTGTCATCAATGTCTACGGTGATCCTTCCGTTTCCATAAAAAATCCGTCCATTCCATCGACCTGGACTTCCCTTGGCGGGTATTTAACCTCGAAGCAAAGTGCCATAACGGATAGCCAGGGCAGAAGGCATGTCTTCGTCAGGGGCGCAGACAATGCGCTGTGGGATAATGTGGATGGCTCCTGGGTTTACATTGGCGGAACTCTGACCTCGGCACCCTATGCAGCCAAGGATAAAAACGGCCGAATACATATTGTCGTTCGTGGTGCAGACTATGCATTATGGGACTATGTATTCGATACTGCAAGCTGGACTGGCAGTTGGAAGGGCCTGGGCGGCTATCTCGGCTCTATGGCGACAGCTTCCATGGAGCCGACCTATGGTGTCTGGATGAAGATTGTTGTCAGAGGCGGCGATAATTCACTGTGGCTTTGCGAATTCAATGTCGATGATCTGTCAACATATAACTGGATTGGTTTTGGCGGGTATCTAAATAGCTGGCCGTTTGTGATCTTCGACCAGGATAGCCGCATGCATGTCTTCGTTGCCGGCGGAGACAATGCTCTCTGGGATAATCGGGGTATTCTCTCCTCTGGGGTATATTACCACAATTGGCATAGTTTGGGCGGCATCATGCAAGATGCACCCTTCAGCACCCTGGAGCTGGGCTATAATGGTTACTTGTTGGCTATGGTTCGTGGATCGGACAATGCTCTATGGATAGCCGACATCTATGCCAAGAGCGATCCGGAGACATGCAACTGGATAGGCTTTGGCGGCGTCCTTGCATCTGAGCCGTTTGCATCAACAGATACCTCAGGCAGAGTTCATACCTTTGTTCGGGGCAGTGATGGCGCTATGTGGGAGAATGTCTTTTCCAGCAATCCCTGGAATCCGTCGGGTGCGCAGTGGATAGGATATGGTGGGAGCATTAACATATGGTCGCCGCAGGCATTGATGGATGGCCAGACCTATGCCTATGTACAGGGACTAGATAATGCAATGTGGCGCAAGGTGTTTATTACCTCGGTCGCGTCGTCCGCCGTCGGGGAGGCATCCGGAAAAGTGGACAGTCTTGTCGAGGCGGTGACCTTGGTGGAGGGGGCTACTGGTTCCTCAAAAGTGTGACTTCTGGTGGGCTACGGGCGGATGGAGGAGTTCCTCCTAGCCGGTTTCCTTTTTTTATTTATCAAATCCTTCTGCAAAAATTACATTTCATTCCGATTTTTACTATCTATGCTATGTATAAAATTTACACGTATGTATAGTATATATTAGTCACATCTATTAGCTGATATATTCGATTACCACAATGTTTTAATATTTAAAATAGTTATTATGTTTTCTAATATGGTGATGTCCTTGATACTAGAAAAATTTGTAGTATTAGTACTCTTTTTGTTAATGATATTTTTATCATGTGCATCGAGTGAAGAATTAAATACAAGTCCAGGATCTCTTTTCTCGCCCGGTCCCTTGGTGTTGCCATCAGCTATCGCAAGCGATGTAAATGCAAGTGGGAGAGCAATCACGGCAACTATCGAAACGGCTGGAAATATTATGGTCAGTTCCGATATCCCCCAAGACTCTGGTGATCAGAAAGCACTTGGAATTCTCCCGGTAACTGCAAGGCTCGGGCCAAAGGATCTCTCTGATGCCTTTGGGACGACAAAAGCTGCGGCTTTTGGCCCGTCCTTTGCAGAAAATTCCGGCACGGCAAGTGTTGTTGAGAGCACCGCAAATGAAATGACTATCCAACTCAATTCCCAAGAATACAATATCACAAAGGATGCCGATGGCTATGACGGCATTGATATGAATGACTTTGCCATTAAATATATCACGGGAGAGCCAATGCTGCCCAGCAGAAACGTGAATGTTCTTCTCCCGCCAAATGTCAATATTTCCAGCATCAAATTGGAGGTTATTTCAGAAAATACGAGACTGCTTGATGGTGCTTATAATATCCGACCGTCTCCCGAACCAAGAATCTCAGCATCCAATGATACGTACAATTTCAGCAATAAGAATTTCGATGTGAGAAGCGCCGTCTATATGAACGATACATGGTATCCACAGGAGAATATTCTTCTATTGCCATACTCGCAGATGAGAAAATGGACGTTTGTACCCATTCAGTTCATACCCTTCAAGTACAACCCCGTCCAAAAGACTCTGACCTTAATAGAAAATGCTACCGTAAAGATTTCATACGATCTGCAACCCTTGCCTAGTGCTGAGACATCGGCTATTTTGAATGATGCGGTGATGGATGACCTGGCGCCGGGTATGTTCATTAATTATGATGAATTGAAAGATTCATATATTGCACAGGCTTCTGCCAATACCGTCCCAAGTGCAACTGGCAGTTATGTCATAATCACTACCAATGCCATAAGATCCGGCAGTACTAAGCTAAATCCGTTCATTGTCCATAAACAATCACTGGGCTATACTGTCAGCGTTGTGACGGAGACTGATTTCGGGGTTCTGACAGGTCAATCTCCCAACAATAGGGCGGAAAAGATCAGGCAATGGCTGAAGAATAATTACGTCTCCCTTGGCATCAAATACGTACTATTGATCGGAAATCCAAAACCATATGAATCTGGTGAAGGTGATATCCCAATGAAAATGTGCTGGCCGTGCTACGGTGCTGGTGATGGCGATGAGGATGCACCCACAGATGCATTTTATGCCGATCTAACCGGCAACTGGGACAGCGATGGAGATGGCTATTATGGTGAATGGTCGGACTTTACAGCGTCTGGTGGCGTGGACTTCTCTCCAGAGGTCTATGTGGGAAGAATTCCTGTCTACGGCGCAGATTATGTCGCATTAGATAACATCCTGCAAAAGACGATTAACTATGAGACATCCGGCAGCACTGCCTGGAGGAAGAATGCTCTTCTGCCCATGGGCTTTTCTGATGGCGGTACGGATGGTGCGTACTTGGGCGAACAGATGAAGAACAACTATCTAACCCCCAATAGCTACTCTTCCTGGAGAATGTACCAGCATGGTGTTTCCGGATCATGCACGTTGGATTCGGTATTTGCCAGTGAGGAAAACCTGAGTTGGGGCAACGTTATGCCCAATCGTTGGGCAGGTAACGATTTTGGGATAGTTGGTTGGTGGGGACATGGTGATAACCAAGGTGCTTATGTTTATGACCACTGCAGTTGGGATATATTCATGGAAAGCGGCAATGCACCCAGCCTTGACGATACTCATCCTTCTTTCACCTATCAGTGCTCCTGTTTGAATGGTTATCCTGAAGATGCAAACAACCTGCAATATGCCATTCTCAAGAATGGTGGTATCGCTACCGTTTCAGCTACCAGGGTCTCATGGTATTATGATGGACAGACCGACTTCGTCATGACCACTACCAATGCGGGAATAGGTTATGAATATGTGAAGCGACTGGTCCAGGAGACGGCTGCAGCCGATGCTTTGATGCAAGTTAAGTCAAGCATGACACCGACGGAGCAGGAATGGCTGATGAACTTCTTTGTCATCAATGTCTACGGTGATCCTTCCGTTTCCATAAAAAATCCGTCCATTCCATCGACCTGGACTTCCCTCGGCGGGTATTTAACCTCGAAGCAAAGTGCCATAACGGATAGCCAAGGCAGAAGGCATGTCTTCGTCAGGGGCGCAGACAATGCGCTGTGGGATAATGTGGATGGATCCTGGATTTCGCTTGGCGGAATTCTGACCTCGGCACCCTATGCTGCCAAGGATAAAAACGGCCGAATACATATTTTCGTTCGTGGTGCGGACTATGCATTATGGGACTATGTATTCGATACTGCAAGCTGGACTGGCAGTTGGAAGGGCCTGGGCGGCTATCTCAGCTCTATGGCGACAGCTGCCATGGAGCCGACCTATGGTGTCTGGATGAAGATTGTTGTCAAAGGTGGCGATAATTCACTGTGGCTTTGCGAATTCAATGTCGATGATCTGTCATCCTACAACTGGATTGGTTTAGGTGGGTATCTAAATAGCTGGCCGTTTGTGATCTTCGACCGGGATAGCCGCATGCATATCTTAGTTGCAGGCGGCGACAATGCTCTCTGGGATAATCGGGGCGTTCTCTCCTCTGGGGTATATTACCACAATTGGCATAGTTTGGGCGGCATCATGCAAGATGCACCCTTCAGCATCCTGGAGCCGGGCTATAATGGTTACTTGTTGGCTATGGTTCGTGGATCGGACAATGCTCTATGGATAGCCGACATCCGTGCCAAGAGCGATCCGGAGACCTGTAGCTGGATAGGCTTTGGCGGCGTCCTTTCATCTGAGCCGTTTGCATCAACAGATACCTCAGGCAGAGTTCATACCTTTGTTCGGGGCAGTGATGGCGCTATGTGGGAGAATGTCTTTTCCAGCAATCCCTGGAATCCGTCGGGTGCGCAGTGGATAGGTCATGGTGGGAGCATTAACATATGGTCGCCGCAGGCATTGCTGGATGGCCCAACCTATGCCTATGTACAGGGACTAGATAATGCAATGTGGAGCAAGATGTTTATTACCTCGGTCGCGTCGTCCGCCGTCGGGGAGGCATCCGGAAAAGTGGACAGTCTTTTCGAGGCGGTGACCTTGGTGGAGGGGGCTACTGGTTCTTCAAAAGTGTGACTTCCGGTGGGCTACGGATGGATGGGGAGTCCTCCTAGCCGGTATTCTTTTTTCTTATCCGATAATTCTAAAAAATGAGCGCAAGTATTAATAGTATAAAAAAGTATTTAGTATGTTCTGAAGGTGATCTATATGATACGAGATAGCTTAGGAAATGCTATATTAATAACTTTTATTTTATTTTTATTATGTGTTACCTGTGAGGGCTCAACCGGAAATTCAGGATCGCTTTCCTCGCCCGGTCCTCTATTATTGCCTCTAGTTACTGCAAGTGATGGAAATACAAGCGGAAGGGCAATTGATGCATCTATCGAGACCGCTAGTAATATTATGGTCAGTGCTGGTGAAATCTCGCGTCTTGGCGAACAAGAGGCACTTGGCACGACTCAGACGGCTGCATCCCACCCGTCCTTTGCAGATAATATCAACGAAGCGAATGTGGTTTTGGGAGCTGCAAATGAAATATCTATTCAATTCGAATCAAATACTTATAATATTACGAAAGATGCGGGTGGCTATGACT
>JAQTYS010000163.1 GCA_028688175.1 Methanothrix sp.
CAGCTCGTTTTTAATGAGAAGCGTTTCCAGGATCTCAAAGAGCGGCAGCAGAACGGCGGATTCGCCTGCCAATCCCTCGATGAGACTGGGTGAGAGGAAAAGGCCCTTCGAGCCTTCCGGGATGAGGAAGATGCCGAGGTGTCTTTCTGCAAGAGCGGAGAGGCTATGCTCCGGCATCTGTTTTTTCCAGGGATTTTGGGGTGAATTTGAGGGAGCCAAATAATAAAAACCTGACCAGCAGATCTGAGAAGCAAGCATGAGGTCGAACAGATTGCAGGCAGTGATCTTTCGGTTAATAGCGACTCTGAAAAAAGAGATGGCGGTCTTGGCGTCAAAGAGAACCTTCCTGATTTTGCCGTTCTCCAGAAGGCCGGCAAGGCAGCTCATGATCTCAAACTCCGGCTCCAGGCAGTCGATGATGTAGACGGTATTATTGGGCAGAGCAATTGCCACCAGCCAGATTCTGTCCATGAGAGGGTCCGGTCCGGTGGCAAGGATCTTCAGGGCGCAAAGGGCAAATTTTTCTATCTCTTGCAGGGCAGACCGCCACTCTTGCGAAGTTTCCACTTTGATGATGCAGTTAAAGGCAGGGTTGTTGTTCATGCTGGTTATCATTATTGAACTGCAATCTATATTATCATTATCATCGGCTGAAAACCTCGGAAAATTTGCCATATGATCAGGAGAAAAGCTTAGATAGTAGCAGAGCCGTGCAAAGAAGGAAATCTGGCGGGCAGGCCCTCCTCACGGCCAGGGGCCATCCGGGCCAGCGGATGGAAAAGGCTATATATTTAAACTATATATAAACTCGCGAATTGCCAGGCCGATAGCTTCCTAATAATAAGTTTTTTATAAAATTCCCGCGAGCATCTCACCCGAAAAAGGCCACCGTAACCAGGCGACGACTGTCTAAAATCGATGCTCGCAAAGTCGCTGCATAACGAAAATGACCTCAAATATCACCATTTTGGGGATGTTATGAAAATGAAAATCGTCGATGCTCGCAAAATTCGATTTTGCCGATATGCGCAGAGGTCCTAAAACCGACCCCCTATCCATTTCTGAAAAGAAGTGGCTCCATTGAAACTACCACCTCAAAAAGGTTGGAGTGGAGCTCAATCAAACCTATCCATTTCTGAAAAGAAGTGGCTCCATTGAAACCCCTGAAATTTCTTACCGAAACCCGGCGAGCCAAGATCCTATCCATTTCTGAAAAGAAGTGGCTCCATTGAAACGCCAATCGCTTCGTTCTTCCCTGATAAGTCTACATCATCTATCCATTTCTGAAAAGAAGTGGCTCCATTGAAACACAATCTTCATGAGCACTATCTATTCCACTACCACTCTATCCATTTCTGAAAAGAAGTGGCTCCATTGAAACCCAGAGGATATTTAATATTTTCACTTAATCCTAATTTCTATCCATTTCTGAAAAGAAGTGGCTCCATTGAAACCATTTATTAGAGAACTCATTCCAATTACTGCTATTTCTATCCATTTCTGAAAAGAAGTGGCTCCATTGAAACCTTCAATAAGTCTCCGGCTAGTTTTTTCGGATTGAGCCTATCCATTTCTGAAAAGAAGTGGCTCCATTGAAACCCATTTGCGGCTGATATAAATGCCAGCCTTATGACTGTCCTATCCATTTCTGAAAAGAAGTGGCTCCATTGAAACCGTGGAAATTGCCGCTCTCAATCTGTTCCTGCTCACCTATCCATTTCTGAAAAGAAGTGGCTCCATTGAAACAATTCAGGCGTTTCCATCTTCTTCAGTTTGCTTTCTATTGTCTATCCATTTCTGAAAAGAAGTGGCCCATCATCATGCAGAAGGCGATCAATTTTCAAATGAATTCAGATATTTGCCTATTGCATGCAAAAAATTATTAAAGCTATAAAATTATTGCATAATAGTATTATGCCGCCTCATGAGCGGCCTGCATCTCCGGCATCAACTTCTCAATCTCCTGGAAATGCCCCAGAGCCTGCATTCCTCTGGATGTAGTCTTGTACCTGAGAATCTTGCCATCCACTTTTTCAACCAGCCCATTTCTGATGAGCAGATCCAAATAAGGCACAACAGTATGAAAATTCATGTTGCAGGAGTATACAATTTGTGTTTTATTTGCCCCCCCCCCCCGCACACTTGTAAAATATTACAAAGGATCTGGTCCTTATATCTCTTTTGTCCCATAGTATCAGAGATAAGGACTCAAGATACTTATAAAAGTTTCTGATGATTGTGTACAAATAGATTTATCTTCCTTTAATTTCATACCAAAGATATGAAGGTTATAGCTTGCCGGATAAGTCGCATGTTAATAATAATCTGGATCTCATCCCCGCCAGCATGATAAATGAGTTCTCCTACTGTCCCAGACGCTGCTATTTTCAATGGATGGAAGGGGAATACGCAGATTGTGCCGACATCTTGCAGGGAAAGATTATGCACCGGCGAATGGAAAGCGAGCCTGATAAATTAATGGAAGAGGGGCTAGGCCCGATCAACGCTCGGGAGATCGCATTCACAGGGACGGAGATAGGAGTGGCCTGCCGAATCGACCTTCTGTTGGGCGACACCAGGAATGCTGTTCCAGTAGACTATAAAAATGGAAAGGCACCGGATATTCCTGAAGGGGCTTATGAGCCGGACCGGGTCCAGGTCTGCGCCCAGGGCC
Organism: Methanothrix sp.; assembly: GCA_028688175.1. Classification (GTDB taxonomy): domain Archaea; phylum Halobacteriota; class Methanosarcinia; order Methanotrichales; family Methanotrichaceae; genus Methanothrix. Next base: position 2,675 of record JAQTYS010000163.1, read on the forward strand.
TGGTTCTCAGAGAGAATGGATTTCTCTGCAACCAGGGCAAGGTCTTCTTCCTCAAATCCAAAAAGTTGGTGGATGTAAAATTCGATGAGCCTCTGGTGCAAAGAACCAGAGAGCTTCTCGACCAGATCAGAGAGATGGTCTCCAACGGAGAGGGCCGCATTCCTCCACCACTGCAGAGCAGCCCCAAGTGCAACCGTTGCTCAATGGCCGGCATCTGCCTGCCTGATGAGGTTAACCTTCTGCGAAACGGGGAGCGCATTGGCCTTCAGGAGACGGAGGTTCGAAAGCTGTTTCCGGCAGACGATAGCCGTGTGCCGATTTATGTTGTCGGCCAGGGAAATACGGTTCGAAAATGCGGCGACCGTCTGGAGATCTGGTCCAGAGAAGGAAAGGTGACCGACGCCAGGCTGCTGGAGATCTCCCAGGTCAACCTCTACGGAGGAGTGGAGATAACAACTCCGGCCACTGTCGAGCTGATGCAAAGAGGTGTGCCGGTCCTCCATTTCACTCACGGCGGATGGTTTGAGGGCATCTGCTCGGGACATACCCATAAAAATGTTTTGCTTCGCATCAGGCAGTTCCAGTTGGCCGGGGACGGCGAAAGGTCCCTGTCTATCGCCAGGAGCCTGGTATCCGGCAAGATCAAAAACTGCCGGACGATGATAATGCGAAACGACCAGGAGGCGCCGGATGAGCTTCTTGCCGGCTTGAGCCGTCTGGCTGAGGAGGCGGATAAGGCTGCAAGTCCAGACAGCCTCCTGGGAATAGAAGGTGCGGCAGCCGAGGCTTACTTCTCCCGCTTCAATGTCTTTTTGAAATCAAAGGCATCTGAATTTTCGTTTACCAACCGGAATAAAAGGCCGCCCAGAGATCCGGTAAACACCATTCTCTCTTATCTCTACGGAATACTGGCCAAGGAGCTTTTCGTCACCCTCCTGGCAGTGGGTTTGGACCCTTACCTGGGCTTCTATCACCAGCCCCGCTACGGCAGACCGGCTCTGGCTCTGGATATGATGGAGGAGTTCCGGCCTCTTATCGCTGATTCCGCTGCCATTACCCTCTTTAACAAAGGGGAATTGAACAAGAACGACTTCGTTAAAACGGGCATTGGCATATCGATTAAGCCGGAGGCTAAGAGAAAGGTAGTAGCAGGCTACGAGCGCAGGATTCAGTCAGAGGTCAGCCATCCTCTCTTCGGGTACAGCATCAGCTATCGCCGTGTCCTGGAGGTCCAGGCCAGATTGCTTTCCAGGCATCTTTTTGGAGAGGTTGCAGATTACCCGGCTTTTGTTACCAGGTGATGATTATCAGCGAGATATTCTGCTATCTGGTAAGCTACGACATCATGGACGAAAAACGGCTGCAACGAGTTCATAAAGCCATGATGGGATTTGGCGAGCCGCTGCACTATTCTGTCTTTCGATGCGACCTGACGCTTAAAGGCCGGGTGCAGATGGTGCAGACAATCCTGGAGCTGATCGAAGATAACAAGGACAGGGTTATGATCGTCGATATGGGACCGGTGGACGGAAGGGTAGAGGAGAGAATTGAATTCCTGGGCAACAATCGCCAGAATTATATCTCCCGCAGAGATGCGATTATTGTTTGAGGTGATCCGAGAATGACTGTTCAGATTCCAGGATTTATGCAGATTGGATGGGTTAAAGGCTTGATAACCCTGGTATTCATTCAGGCGATAGTAAATGCCATCTTCACCTTCAATCCGTCTATTCTCCTGGTCGTTCTCCTGGCAGAAGCAGCCATCCTGGCGGCGGTCTATGTTGCTCTGAAAATAAGGGGCCGACAGAAGGCACCTCTGCGAGGGGAGAACACTGCTTTTTTGCATCAGCGCAGAGGGCTTATCTTTACAGTCGGCGGGCAGGACGAGACTCTTCGCATGTCTCTGGCTCAGCAGAAGCCGGAATTCATCGGTTTCATATGCTCCGACAAGACAAGGGAAAGGGGATATCAGCTTCTAAGAGAACTGTGCGTTGATGCGGATCATTATAAACTGGAAGAGGTCGATCCCCTCAACATCCATGAGATTCGCATTAAGGTCGAACTGATACTGGAATGGATGGCGAGAAAAGGACTTCAGGCTGAAAATATTGCAGTCGATATCACGGGCGGCACGAAGACAATGACCATCGGCGCTTTTTCGGTTTCCGAAGAGAAGAAGATCGACAGCCAGTACATCTTCTGCCGCGAGTACAGTCCCCAAAATAAGTGCGTGGATGGAACCCAGGTGGCTCTGATGATCAGCGATTTTGAGCACAGGTAGGTTTTGTGCTTGCTATCTCAAGAAGTTGCGGCTGCAATATTCAATCGTGCAGAAAAGTTTAGATAGTAGTAGAATCATTGCAGTTGGATGTCTGGCGGGCAGGCCCTCCTCACGGCCAGGGGCCATCCGGGCCAGCGGATGGAAAAGGCTATATATTTAAACTATATATAAACTCGCGAATCGCCAGGCCGACGGCATCCTAATAATAAGTTTTTTATAAAATGCCTGCGAGCATCTCACCCGAAAAAGGCCACCGTAACCAGGCGACAACTGTCTAAAATCGATGCTCGCGAAGTCGCTACATAACGAAAATGACCTCAAATATCACCATTTGGGGGATGTTATGAAAATGAAAATCGTCGATGCTCGCAAAATGCGATTTTGCCGATATGTGCAGGGGCCCTAAAACCGACCCCCTATCCATTTCTAGACAGAAGTGGCTCCATTGAAACCTGTTTGCGTGTTCGAAGACCCATGGAACTATAACCTATCCATTTCTAGACAGAAGTGGCTCCATTGAAACCTCGCTTATCTTCCACAGACGGTAATCCCCGTTATCCTATCCATTTCTAGACAGAAGTGGCTCCATTGAAACCCAGACCCTTCTGATTAATTCATCAAAACTCAACTGACTATCCATTTCTAGACAGAAGTGGCTCCATTGAAACCAACCTCTTCTTTTTCATCTATTTCATATAGGGCAATCTATCCATTTCTAGACAGAAGTGGCTCCATTGAAACCAGATAACCTACGTCTGCATCCGTTACATTTGTCCGATCGCTATCCATTTCTAGACAGAAGTGGCTCCATTGAAACGTGATTGAAATGAGAAGGAATTCTGGATCTGGATCTAACTATCCATTTCTAGACAGAAGTGGCTCCATTGAAACCCAAGGGTTGGTAGTTCGACGGCATCTGTTCTGTATCCTATCCATTTCTAGACAGAAGTGGCTCCATTGAAACCCATAGTTAATGCGGCGGTCCTTCTTAAGTAATCGCTCTATCCATTTCTAGACAGAAGTGGCTCCATTGAAACACTTTTATTGTTACGTTTGCGGTAATTGTCGTTTCATCTATCCATTTCTAGACAGAAGTGGCTCCATTGAA
>JAQTYS010000164.1 GCA_028688175.1 Methanothrix sp.
TGTTCTTTTAAATACTGAATAACATTGGGCAGGTTATCGCCGGTTGCAGACAGTCGCTCCTCAGGACCTGGCTCAGAGAATCCTCGCGTGCTATCTGCAGTAAGATATGAAAGGTACCATCCGGTTACGAACTGGCGCAGAGCACTGACTCTTGGATTTTTAGCAAGCTGGCCAAGAGCATTCACCGCAAGCATATCCGAAGACGTGAGCATCTCATGGATCCGATCGCCGATTTCAACCGGATTTTCTCCAGCAATTACCTGTCCCTCTCCATTTTTAAAATCGAGAAACCTAAAGGGTTTTCCTTGCTGACCTCTCCTCCATTGCAGCCATTCCTCCACGACATAAGGGCCGCTGATGCCTTCATCAAGGGAGAGGTGATAGGTGATGAGAGGCATGTCGCTTCTCTCGCGATACTTCAGCTCAATCTCAATAGGACCGCTGGACCCCCGGGTGCGAAGCTCTTTGAACCGACCCCGTTTATCCAGAGCTTTTCGCAGGCCCACCGAAAAGCATTCTGAGAGGAAGGCAAAAACATCGAAGATGGTCGATTTTCCGCTGCCGTTAGGCCCAAGGAAGACCGTTAAAGGGGTGATACCTCTCAGCTCAAGGTTATGTAGGGCTCTATAGTTTTTTATTTTCAAATACTCGATTCTTGGAACCGATTGCTTGACGCGGTCGCCTTCAGTCATGTCTTGGTCTCCGACGAATTTTCGATTATGGATAATGCGATCATTGAATATACTAAATTATATATTAGATGTTATCTTCCTTTTGCTACCCCGTTATCATGATTCATGCATCTATTGGTTGATGACTTTTGGATTCTCTCCAGCTTCGCCGATCAATATGCGGCCCTTGATAATTCAGCAATGCGATTATGAGTTGATCTGCTAAATAGATGATATTTGAAAACTCCTGATATGAATCCTCTGTTGCAAAATGAGATTCATGGACGAGTTTGTTACGAGTTTTAGTAAATGCCACTATTTCATCTTCTGAAATATTCGCTTGAATATCGAATACCATCTCTTTTAATACATCAGCAAGTGATGGTCGGTTGAGTTCCGGTATCTTTTTTATCATTTGGTTGATTTGATCAGGACAGATCTCTAACTTTTCAAAATTTTTTATTAAATCTTTTAATTGTTTCTCACATATATCAAATTTAGTTCGAGATGTGATTTGTATCTTTCCATGTGATTTGGCCCATCTTCCTCGCATAACATCAATAGCTGAAACACTCGCTAATGCTTTTAATTCGAGAAATGATGTATCCAATTTAGAACTGATAATTATATGAATTATTTTATTTAATTTGTACTCATCTAATAATCTAACATATGTATTGAATGTAGTTTCTATAAATTGTTTAAGGTCGGAAGAATATTGCGAAATTAATTCCCACGTTCCAAAATTACTAGTTATGCATGATCTATGGAACGAAGCAATTACGCTCCCTGTGTCATCCACCTCTTGATAACATGGGCAAATAATCGCTGTGCCTTTTGCAAATGATATTAAAGAACACAATTTAGCCACTAATGTCAATAAATCTTTTTTGGATAAATTAATTAAATCAGTTTCCATATAAGATGTAACGGTAGATGTTTTGGTTAATTCCATTTTTTTCACTAATTTATCATAATTTATATAAGGATAAATTGTTATATTTAAACCATTTATTTCTAGTGGCAATTTGAGTAGTCCTATGTTAGGTTTTGGCCAATAGCTCTTCGATCCCATAAACCTCAAGTTAGTTAAATAAAATTTTAATCTGGTAGCTAACAAAGTCGTACCATTCTTTTTTGATTCAATTCTAATTTGCGAAATTATCAATAAACCTTCAACACTCGTGCTGTCGCCAATTGATGTAATCCATTCTTGTACTAAAACATCGCCTATGGATTCAAAAAGTCGTCCATCTTCTAAGAGCCCTCGAATAGCATCGATGCGATTTTTATTATTAATAATATTGAAGTCTATCATTTCGATAATATGCACATGAGCATATATCTTGCTATTATGTAGCTGAATGCATCTAAAATCTACCTGTACCTGAGTTGCTTCATCAAATATAAGCGAGCCTTTACCTTGATATTCCATAAATGGTGGCCCATAGACATCAAGCTGAATCATAATAATCACTCAATTATATACACGGACTATTACTCTGTAATCCTACAGATATAACCTGAAAAGGTCCAAGTACACGCTGATCGTAAGGCAAATCAAAACCTCTTTGGAGAGCCTGCAACTCATCGAGCCTGTCTACCTTCCATCCCCTCGGCACCATTTCCCTTCTCTCTCCGTCTCCTCGAACCCATCGGAAACAGCGCCGCCGTCTCCGCGTCCATGCCTGCGGGTGCCCGCCCCTCCGCCCGCGCGCGCACGGGCTTCAAGAAGACCCACGCTCCTACCTGCATCTATTAAAGGCCTCTCTCGATCTGCGAAACCGGGACATTACTCTCCATTCATGTAGAATGTAGATATGTCACTGACAGATACGACATTACATTCTTCAAGGCTTTTAACCTTATCCAGAAAGGCATAGTCATGGAACAATTATGCAGCGAACTGCTGCATAATTAGCTCATTCGAGCATGCCTCAAAAAAAGCTACCCTGCACATCTTAACCAGGTCTCTCTTCACCTCTTCCACTTGATGCTATCGCCCTTAACCTTTAATACTCCATTCTTCTCCAGCGACCTGGCCAGCTCTTCTGCTGCGCTGCTGCCATCTATCTCCAGCAGGTCTCCTTTCTTCTCCATATCGAATTGACATCTCTCCCGGAAAGCTTCCAGATCTACCTTTCCCGGTGACGGCTCTTTCAGGTCGAAAATCAGTCTTCCTAAAAAGAATAGGGACAGATACTCCCGTTCATATTCATCTTCAAAGTCATCGTCCATCTCTTCAACCAAAGCAGCATAAAATTCATCGACAAAGACCTGAGCCCTCGGCTCAACAGTGAAGACAGTGGTCGTTTTGGCCAGATCGCTTTCTTCCTCCAGATCCTCCCCCTCATCAATGACACGCAGAATAGGATCATCCAGTTTGCTGCCCACATATTCTCCTATCTCGATATCATTTCGATTTAGAACGGTGTCGATGAAATTCTCGGCATCGTACACATCCAACAGATCAGCCTTTATGCTTGCAAAGGCCTTCATTTTCGCTTCTCTCTCTTCCTCAGGCATATCAGCTTTCAATATCTCAGCGAACTGCAATCTCTTTTCGTTTATCTGCGGGTCAAGCTCCAGATGAAACCTCTCGCCAAAGTCCTCAGGGCCGGCTCCTGCCGCCAGAACCTTTCGCAGGGCATTTAGGCATCGCTCGTACCTTGCATAATCCGTTTCCTCCAGTTTCCCTTTGAGCACACTCATGCGACCTTCCAGATGATGGGAGATCTCCATTTCACCGGCTGTGAAGGTTCTGATATCCACCTTCATTCCCACTTTTTTAAGCCGATCGGCGATATCCCTGGCCTCATCCTCGTAATATTCTCCAAGCAAGAACATGAGAAAAGATAGTATTTGCTGGCTTAAATAGGTTCTATCTTGCATTTTTTCCTTAAAGAATATAAAACCCATAATCCTTCATGCAAAACCTCTTTATGCCAATCCCCCCAATACCAACCGAGGCAGGGTATCGGATGAAAGAGGTATTGCTGGAATCCCGAGATGATAGGCAGCATGTCTATCTGCCGGAAAAGTGCATCGGCTGCGGATCATGCGTCCAGATCTGCCCCAAGGGGGAACTGGTCATCGGCTCGGTGGGCGCTGTGGCCCGCGGTCTGATTGATAAAGACTTCATCGAGAAGAAAAGGAGCGGGGCCTGTGTCTTATGCGCTCTGTGCGCCCGAGTCTGTCCCACCGGGGCTCTGGAACTACGCACGGCCGGCAAGGCCGAAAAGGATGAGTCCTATCTCAGTGCGGCGTTAGAGCCTACGACTGTAAACGACAGATGCGTGCACTGCGGCCTGTGTGTTGATGTCTGCCCGCAGTCCTGCATTGAAGTGCTTGATCGGCAACTGGCGGAGGACGGCAGCTTGAGGATGGAAGGAAAGACCGTCATCGACCTGAACCGTTGCGTGCACTGCGGCTGGTGCGCTCAGGTCTGCCCCACCGGAGCCATAACATACCAAAAGCCTTTCGCCGGTCAGTTCTTCCGAGACGATAACATCTGTCAGGCCTGCCGAACCTGCGTTCACACCTGTCCTGCCAATGCTCTCTTCAATAGAGAAGGAAAAGCTGCGGAGATGGTAGAGAAGGTGACTCACAGAAAGGATGCCTGCATCTACTGTGGAGCATGCCAGGAGGCCTGCCCGGTTCGAGCCATCACCGTTTCCAAGAGCGCCATAATCCCGGAAATGAAGGGAAAGAAGGCTCTGGAGAAGAAACTGAGTGCCCCTGCGGCCAGGCCCACACTGACCTCAATTATCAAGACAGACGAGGATGCCTGTCTGGGCTGCGGAAACTGCGTCATCGCCTGTCCGGTCAATGCCCTCTTCGATCCCTATCTGGCTGCCGGCCACCTCAATGAGCTGGATGAAAAACCGCTGCTGGAAGTCTTGAACGGTACTGTCCGGGTGGTAGACCAGCAGGTCTGCGGTTCCTGTGCCACCTGTAGCATGATCTGCCCGGTCCAGGCAATATGGCTCGAGAGACGGGAGGTGGCTTAAATGGCTGCTACTACTAATACTATGATTATCAGAAACGGCTATGTATTCGATCCCCTTAATGGAATAAACGGGGATGTCTCGGATATTTTCATAAAAGACGGAAAGGTGGTCTCCAGCCTCACCAGCGCGGAAAAGAGAGATGCCACGGTCATAGATGCCTTTGGAAAGACTGTCATGCCCGGCGGCGTGGACTCCCATTCGCATGTGGCCGGAGCCAAGGTTAATGCCGGCCGTCTCATGCGCCCCGAGGATCACTATAAATCCGCCAGGGGTAAGACCCAGATCACCCACTCAGGCAGCGGTTACACCGTGCCTTCCGTTTACAAGCAGGGTTATGATTACGCTGCTATGGGCTACACCACCGTCTTTGAAGCGGCCATGCCGCCTCTGGAGGCCCGCCACACCCATGAGGAGATGCGCTCCACTCCCATTTTAGATATGGGTGCCTACATGGTTTTGGGCAACAATTGGTTTATCATGCGTTATCTCAAAGAGGGTGACCTGGAGAAAGCTGCCGCTTATGTGGCCTGGATGATGAGGACACACAAGGCCTACGGCATTAAATGCGTCAATCCTGCGGGCGTCGAGAACTGGGGATGGGCCAAAAATGTGCACGGCCTGGACGAGCCCAATATTCATTTTGAGGTGACTCCCAGAGAACTAATCCGGGGCCTGGCACAGGTTAATGAGATGCTGGGCCTACCCATGTCTTTGCATCTGCATACCAATAACCTGGGCCATCCCGGCAACTGGGAGATTGCTAGGGACTCGCTCAAGATTACCTCCGGGCTCGACCCCAAAAACAGGTCGGAGCTGGAGTGGGCAGAGACAAGGGAGAACGCTCGAAGAAGGCAGACCGTCTACCTGGCCCACGCCCAGTTCAGCGCCTACGGCGGCACATCCTGGAGAGACTTTTGTTCAGGCGCACCGGATCTGGCCAAATACATAAACCAGGTCGATGATGTGGTGATCGACAGCGGTAGTGTTCCCTTCGGTCCGGCCACAACCATGACCGGCGATGGACCGGCTCAGCATGATCTCTACATGCTCACCGGCCAGAAATGGTCCAACTGTGATGTTGAAATGGAATGCGGCTCAGGAGTGCTCTCGTTGGTCTACCTGAAGAGCAGTCCGGTGCACAGCGTGCAGTGGGCCATTGGATTGGAGGTTATGCTGCTTATTGATGATCCCTGGAAGACCATTATGACTACCGATCATCCCAACGGCGGCATCTTCACCTCCTATCCGCAACTGATCACCTGGCTCATGTCCAAAAAAGCCAGGGACGACACAGCTAAAGAGTGCCACAAGTGGGCTTACGATAAATCAAGCCTTGGCGGAGTGGACCGGGAGATGAGCC
>JAQTYS010000007.1 GCA_028688175.1 Methanothrix sp.
CCAGGCGACGAGGGGGGCTTTTCTTACGTTATCGAAGCCGGACTCATTCCCCAGTTCGATTTTCTCGATGAGGAAATTCTAGAGGAGGCAAGATTGGACGGCCTGGAGACGCGAGAAGAGCTTTTACGCTATGCCTACGAATGCTATGGCTGCGTGCCCGTCAACATCGATGCCGTGCAACCTCCCAAAGCTTCCTGCGGTATGTCTAGTTTTGTTGCCAAGAGCAGCATAAGTACCATAATTGCCGGAACAGGTGAGGAGATGGAGACTCGCCACTTCCAGGATCTTGGGGAGGCTATGTCCTTTGCTCGCGACTTTTATGCAGTTTATGCTCCCGTTATCTTTGGTTTCATAGATGTGGTTCTCGACCACCCTCTCAGGGCAGGAGGGACCGGTTGGGACAAAATAAGGCAGATGGCTAAGAAGTAGCGCGGCAACAAACCCCTCAAAGCGGTACCACAACCTTATATAAGTTAAATGTCGAATACTACAAAGTCAGAAGTCGAAAATAGAGGAATTGATATGCCATACTACCATATGATGGACTGGTTCCCGTTCATGGGATTTGGGACGGTCTTTTCCTGGTTTATCTCGTTAGCAGTAGCTTATCTGGTCTACAAGGATGCTGAGAGACGAAACATGAATGGGCTTTTATGGGGTTTGCCGATCTTGATACCCTGGATAGGCATACTGTTTCTGATCCTGTATCTGATCATGCGCGATTCCGGACATCGCCAAGCTACCCAGAGCAGCGCGCCATCAAGCAGTGTACCGGCAAGAACTGTCGCCGAAGAGGTCCTGGATGAGAGATATGCAAGAGGAGAGCTTACCAGAGAGATCTACTTACAGATGAAGGAAGATCTAAAAAATCAACAAAAAATTGAAGAATAGATCAAACGAAAAGAGCCTGTGCGTCCGCCGCTATTGGCAAACCGATACCACCTAAATTGCGCTCAATAGCCGCACCAAGCTCATCCATTTTTACCGGCTTGTTTAGATAATCATCTGCCCCCGCATCATAGCAAAGATCGCGGCACATCTCTGCTTCAATTGATGTCACAACTATTATCTTGGGGCCTTGCGACCATCGCTTGCGAATAATTTTAGTGGCTTCAATTCCATCCATTTCCGGCATCTGGATATCCATGAGAACCAGATCATAATGATGCTCCTCCAGAGCCACTAGAACCTCCTGGCCATTCTCGGCGGTATCGGCCTTGAGGCCAAGCTTTCTTAGTTCAATTAGAGCTACTTTCCTATTTACCGGGTTGTCCTCGGCAAGAAGAATATTCAAATTAGGTCTGGCCAGCATAGTCCTCTAAAATGAATATCTCGCTTTTAGTATAAGAATTTTTCTTTAGTAATTAATTTTATGGCAGAGTTCTCAGATTGTTTAAATGAGTTCTATATGTCTATATGTAAAGATTTATAATTCAATGCCTTGATTGAATTAATCATAACTTAAAATTAATTCAAATAAAAATATCATAAATGGGCAAACATTCAATTGATGTTATTCTTACCAGAACTAAAAAGTGGTTTGAGCTAATCGTTTTGCCTTTGGCAGACTTTAATTTTGTATACTTGTGACTATAAATTTATCATTATTTGCCACAATTCTCAAAAGGAGTTGGCAATAATAAGGACGGTCAATTTTATTGCCGGTGTATGCAAAGCCGCGCAGCTATCATTGACAGCATCTGCCGGGCAAGAGATGAAGACAATTGGAAAATCTGATCGCGAGCAAATCCTGGAGAAAGGGATGCAAACTTTTTTTGGTGAAGAGCACCAAGATGGCAGTCATGGAAGATCAAACCATGTCGCTGGCAAAAAGGGCTAATGATAGATTATTCTTGAGACCCACATTTCAAGCTCTGACCATTGGTGTTCCCTTCTGCATCTTCAAGCTGCTCTTCGGCATGCTTGCCTTGCGAACGGGCGAGCTGTCTGCCTCCTTTTTGGCATTGGGATGGCTGGTGATTGCCTGGTCCGTGGCGGATCTGCTCATGAATCTGGCTCGAGTCTTCTTAGACCTGGCCGGCAGGGAGTCTTCCATCGAATACTGCACCATTGCTCAGGTGGGAAGGCTTTTTAATCGCGCCAGGCTTTTCTTAGCCATCGACACTCTGGTAACATTTTCCATAATATGTTTCGTTCTTTGGTCTGGCTGGATAGTGAAACTTCGTCTGCACGAATCTTATCTCTGGTATGCTGCCACCACATTAAACTTGATTAGCATCTCAGCGGTCAACGTATGGATTGAGCTATCCAGAGAACGGTAAGTTTCTATCTGCAATGAGAAATGATATATTTTCGGACCGCATATCTTCATTTTAATGGAAGTTGATTACGATGAATAAAGACCTCGAAAACCTCCTCTCCGAATTAAAAGCTGTTCATGAAGATCTGCGACTCATACCAACAGAGATGATAGTAGTGTCTGATTGGGTTCGTCTCAAGTGCAGATATGGCTGCGAAAATTATGGAAATCATCTAGGGTGTCCTCCTTTTACTCCCACTCCGTCTGAGACCAGAGCCGCTCTCTCTGCATACAGAAATGCGGTTCTTGTCCGCTTTGAGGCTAAACCAGATCCTAAGGCAACAGTCAAACATGCCAGCCGTGCTATCTCCAATTCAGTGGTTAAGATGCAAAATACCGTGGCAGAGCTCGAGAGAGCTGCTTTTTTAGCCGGCTATTATAAGGCATTCGGCATGAATGCCATGCCCTGCTCACTCTGCGATACATGTGTTATCGGAGAGATGCAAAAGAAGGATCAAGCAGTCTTCGATCTGGATAGCGTGAAATGCAGGAATAAGAAGACCATGCGTCCATCCATGGAGGCCTGCGGCATCGATGTCTTCAAAACCTTACAAAACGCTGGCTTTCGGCCTCGGGTTCTCAAGGACTGCAAGGAGATGGTGGAACTCTTTGGCCTGATACTGCTGGACTGAAAGTTCAGATCCTCTTTTTGCAAAGTTTTTTTAGCAGCATCACGGCTAATAAGCTAATATACTATCATATCATTCTGGGGAAGGATGCAATGGGAATTGATTGGATCGTTGGCAGCCATTTTAACGATGTTTGGCTTTGTGCCTCAGATACTTAAGATGAACAGGACGCAATCGGTGGCAGATGTAAGCCTGTTTATGCTCCTGCAATTCTGCCTAGGAATGTTCCTCTGGCTGCTCTATGGTTGGCACTTACAAGATTATATTCTCATTGTGGCCAATGTTATATCATTTTCCACATTGATAGTGGCCATAGGTATATTTTTAAAATACAGAAAGAGGTAATCAGTAATCAGCCTTTATCAATTTTTTCTTTGACCCGATTTATCAGCCGCTCTAATGCTCCCTTAGTGTTCTGCCGATTATCGCAGGGAGAGAAATCTTTTGGGCTGCAACCAGCCAGAATATCCATGACTCTATCTGCCAGATCAGAGGCATTCAGCTCCTCAAGCCTATCGAGAAAGAGAGATACCTGTGAATTGAATTCCCGGCATCTTTTTGGGTCCGAGACTCCGCTTTCATGCAGCTCAAAGAGCCTATCCAACTCATTCTGAATCTTCAGCCAATCTTCTCTATCCATTTCAGGCGAATCTTTCCCATTCAAACTTTATAAAGCGATGCATCAGAATGAGGGAAGAGGATTAATACTTGATATAAAGTGCTTTCTCTCAAGGAGCTACTGTGACTCTTCCTTTCGATATGAAATTCCTGGATGCCGGCTCCCTGGCAGAATTGCTGGAGCTGCAAAACGTCATCGCCGCAAATCTTCCCTGCCCGGAGGTATTCATTCTCCATGATGAGGAATACTTAAGAGAGGTCTTTTGCAGGGATCGTTCCGCTATCGGCGTGAGGATTGGAGAGATGCTGATTGCCTTTAGCATCATCCGCATTCCCGGTATCTCCGCCGAGAACCTGGGGAGGGATATTAGCCTGCCGGAGGAAGAACTGACCAGACTCGCTCATCTCCAGGCAGCAGCGGTCCATCCTGCCTATCGCGGCCATGGTCTGCAACGAAAGCTCACTTTTGCTCATCTGGATGTGATTGAGGAGCTGGGATATGAACATGCCTGCTGTACAGTATCTCCTAAAAATCCTGTGAGCCTCGGAAATTATCTCTCCTGCGGACTGGCAATTGAGGGACTGCGCCAGAAGAGGCATGGCTGGTGGAGATTCATCTTGCATAAAGATATCCCGCAGGCGAATCAATTAGAGATAGAGCAAAAGAGAGTTGCGATCTCGGATATTGCGGGTCAATTGGACCTCTTGAGCAAGGGCTTCAAAGGCTTCAGGATCTCACCTCAATGCGAAGGAAAGCAGGCACAGGTATTTTATGCAAAATTCAAAAGCTCATTCTAGCTCTTTCGCGTTGCCATTGCTACCAGATCCACTAGATCAATCACCTTTTCACCGCCGCCAGCATCTCTCAGATTTCTGATACAAAGCGGGCAGGAGGTGACGATAAAGTCTACATCCTGCGGAACATCTTTTAATCTCTTCTTGGCCATTTGCAAGGACAGATCTCTGTACCCGGCCCGAACTCCGCCCCCACCTCCACAACATCTGGCGTCTTTTCTGTTTGTTTTCATCTCTTTGAGGCGGCAGATGGCTTTTATAACCTGGCGCGGCTGCTCATAGATCCGGTTATGTCTGCCCAGATGGCAGGGATCATGATAGGTTACAGTAAGATCAAGTGGCTTTATGTCTAATTCGGAAATTCTTTGCGCTAAAAACTCCGGGACGCTCTCTACCCGAAAGTCCTGGGGATAGCTATTTTTAAGGGTTGTATAGCAGCCTGCGCAGCCGGTAATTACGGTTTTTGCTCCCATCTTGGCGATCTGTCTGCAGTTTTCATCCACAAATCGCCGGGCATCAAATCCGGTACGAAGCAGAGGCGAGCCGCAGCACTGCTCCGCGGGAAGCATGGTTGCCCCAAAGCGATGCAATAGCTCAAAGGTACTGGCAGCAGTATCCGTATATCGATAAGAATTCATGCATCCCACAAAATAGACATAATCTGCCTTTTTTGCCAGAAGGCTTCTGTCTTTCAGCCAGGAGAGACGATCTCTGCCATCGCCAAAGGTGTTGCCGCTCGTAAAGATATTTTTGCTCAGGTCTGCCTGCTGGATTGTCATCTTTCCCAGAAGGACAAGCTGTCTTCTGGCGTTCTCAATTATCTCCGGCGGATTCACGCCGGCCGGGCAGTTCTCCGTGCATATTCCACAGGTGGTGCAGCTATTCAAGCTGTCGAGAACTTGCGGATCGGGCGAAAGTCCGCAGGTAAGCCCCTTCATGATCATAATGCGTCCTCGAGTATTGGCAGACTCCCAGCCCGACTCCTCGAAAGCGGGACAAAATGCGCGGCAGCTTCCGCATCTTACGCACTGATTTATCGCTTTAAGGTCTAGATTCATTCAAAGCCCCATTTTACCCGGATTGAGAATTCCATGAGGGTCCAGGGCATTTTTAATGGATTGCATTACCGAAAATGTCTCAGTTCCCACCTGCTCAGGCAGATACTGGGCACGAACAAGGCCAATGCCGTGCTCGGAGCTGACTGTTCCTCCCAGCTCCATGGCTGCTCTATGAATCCTGTCAGCAGCCAGTCGCAGCTTCTGCCATTGCTCTTCGATCATGACATCAATGAAGAGAGCTACATGCAGGTTTCCGTCTCCAATGTGGCCGTATTTCATGGCCGGGATGTCTAACTTTGTGGTGATCTGTTGCACCTTCTTAATCAGAGCAGGAATCTCCTTAATGGGCACGCCCACATCCTCTCCCATATAAATTCGGGTCTTTGTGGGATCAAGCCGTGATATGGCAGCCCCAACCAGTCTTCTGGCCACCCAGATGCTGTCCATCTCCCTGCCGGAGGCAATTCTCACGCTTTTGGCTGTAATCTGGCATATCTCTGAGATTTGCCCGGCAGCCTCAGATGTTGAACTTTCCGTTCCATCCACCTCGAATAGAATTATGTCTCCCTCTTCGGGTATGGCAAGCAAGGGATCGCATAGCTTCAGGACCTGCAGAGTTGTTCTGTCTAGTATCTCACAGGCGGATGGGGTTATGCCGTTTGAAAATATCTCTATTACTGCCTGGCCGGCGATTTCCGCCTCGTCAAAGCATGCCAGGATCAGCTTTCTGGTATTGGGCAAGGGAGCAATCTTCAGTCCGGCCTGAGTAATGATTCCCAGAGTTCCTTCTGATCCCACGAAAAGACGGGTAAGATCATATCCTGCAGATGATTTAAGAACCTTTTTGCCGGTATGGATGACTCGACCGTCTGCCAGCACTACCTCTAAATTAAGGACGTAATTTCTTACCGTCCCATATTTGACGCAACGCATGCCGCTGCTATTATAGGAGATCATTCCGCCGATGGTGCACATGGCCAGGCTTCCTGGGTCTGGCGGAAAGAAAAAACCATAAGGCTTCAGAGCTGAATTGAGTTTTTCTGCTACTACACCAGGCTCAACTATGACCTGCTGATTTTCAATATCTATTTCCAATATCCTGTTCATTCCTGACATATCCAGGACAAGGCCGCCTTTGACTGGAGAGCAGCCGCCGGCAAGCCCGGTGCCAGCTCCGCGTGCCGTGACGGAAATAAGCTTTTTGCTGCATAATCGGAGGATGCGAGAGACTTGACTCGTGCTTTGCGGGCGTACAACAAAGTCGGGCATGCCCACGATTTGAGATGCATCGCCGGTATAGCAGCATCTTTCGCCAGGAGAGGCAGATGCTCTATCTCCAACAATCTCCTCTAGCTCTTGCATGATTTCGGTCATAACGATTCCGGACACTCACTTTCATCTGATAACTGCTCCATTTCGATATAAAGATTCGCTATCCAAAAACGGAGGAAATTTTTTCTCAAATTCACACTTCCGCTTGAACTCTAACTTTTTCTCAAAACTAAAATTTATTAAATAAATATTAAAAATAAATTTTGTATACTATTATTAACTTTTTAATTTTTAGTTATTCTAAAACAAATTCATATATTTATAATCAATTCAATGATTATATTTAAAAAACTGGTAATAATTTTTTAATAATCTATTAATAAAGTTATGATCTAATATAATCAATTTAAAAGTACTATAAATTTATAATCTTATTAAATTATGCAAATATTTGTGTATATTTAGTATTTATATATTGCAATATTTTATTATATTTATTGTATTTTCTACTGTTTGAAAATTTTTGCTTTTTAAATATAATAATGATAATTTTATAAATAATAATGTGGTATGAAACTGCTATATGTTCTACCCAGAATTACTATTTATAAAAATGTACTCATTAATTTTTGGATGAGGATCTATTCTAATAGTTTATATGAACAAGTTTATCCTAATATGTCTTTTAATTGATGAATCATCATTTCATCTCGCAAAGCATGAGGATAGGCGCCAGATAGGGCATATTCACGTAGTGATTGGAATATCCGTCTTATCTAAATTGATGTTTTCAAGATAATATGGAAATCCATACATAAAGTGTATATGAACAAGATATCTACATTAAATCAAGGTGATATTTTACATAGATTTTTCGGGAAATTAAGTTGAAATTTAAATTCAAATTATTTATATTATTAAACAAATTTAATAAAAAATAAGTAAAATTTTTAAAAAAATTAATACTAATTATTTTAAATAATTTTTGTACATTAAATGGAATTTAAAATTGTAATTACATTTATTTTTACTATTTTTTTATATTTTAAATATAGCTCTATTTATTTTATATATACACCATTAATATATTTGTATTTAAAATTTTTTAAAAGTTTATATTTATTTAACCATAATTTAACTATTTAATGGTATTATATTTTAATATTTTGAAGAAAACTATATTTTTCTTATTGCTAAATTATACTCAATTCAATAGAGAAAAGTGAGGATTAAACTAATATTGATTTTCAGACGGATTTATCTTGAATTCATCTCGATTTCTGTATGCCAATATGGACGTTTTCGCGAACTAAAATTCAATGCATTCTCCATAAAATCCCCAATAGCATTGGGGAATTTTTGGCTGATAAATCCTAAAGAAAATTCAATATGGTGTAAATTAAGTGCTATTTAGGTTAGTATTATATATCATATGATCTAAGTTCTTTTCTGAATCCAGGATCTTAATATCTTCAATTGCAGGAGCGAGCGTTTGGCGATGAAACTTCTGGGAATAGCTTGCCGTGTCATTTTTTATAGGTACTGCTTGCCTAAGAATTTGACTGCGTATAGATCAATCGCTTAAGACTATAGTGATCGGTCTCTGCAAAGTTTCATCTCCTAAAGATAAAATATAAGAATTTGGTAGTATAACCCAAATAATTTTGCAGGATGTGGATTGAATGAGACAAAAAAAGATGTGTATTAAGGCGATCGATATCTGGGCACCACCTGGTGCAATAGGGAGGATAGACTAATGCCAGCCACCTTAACCTATCCCGGTGTGTATATAGAGGAGGTCCCCAGCGGTGTGCGAACCATCGTTGGCGCAGCAACATCAATCACAGCCTTCATCGGTCGCGCTCCGCGAGGGCCTGTAAACGAGGCAATTACCATTAACAATTTCGGGAACTTTGAACGAGTCTTTGGAGGACTTAATGCTGATTATCCTTTGAGCTATGCCGTAAGGGACTTTTACCTCAATGGAGGCAGTCAGGCGATAATCGTGCGACTCTTCAAGCCCAAAGAAGGCGATGGAGTGGCTTCTATAGATTTATGAGCTTCCCCCCATTGACAGATAGGAAAACGGATGAAACCAAATTTAGACGAAAATTGAGGTGATAATTCGATGAAACTGAAAGCAGCCAATCCTGGTTCATGGGGCAATAATCTGGAAGTTCAAGTAGACCACGATGTGGCAGAAGAAGTGGCTAATAGATATGGGCTGGCAAAAACCGATTTATTCAATCTGACAGTCAAAGATACGGTTACTAGTGCTACGGAAGAGTTTCGCAATCTTTCTGTTAAGAATAGCCCGCGTAGAATTGATCTGGTATTGGAAAACGAATCTAATCTTGTGCGGATCGATACAGGCCCTCTCCCGGATGTGATTCCCAACCCAAGCGGCCCAACGAAATTGGTGAACGGCAGTGATAGCGCAGCATTAGCGGTAGTAGACTACATTGCGAGTGAAGACGATAAAAAGGGAATCTATGCTCTGGAAAAGGCGGACATCTTCAATTTGTTATGTATTCCACCTGATACGATGTATGGCGATATAGGAACAGAAGTCATTACAAAGGCTGCTATATACTGCGAAAAACGTCGAGCCATGTTGATTGTGGATCCGCCCGGCAGTTGGACCAGTAAAGATAAGGCCAGGGATGGCGTCGCATCCATAGGAACAAACAGCAAGAACGCTGCTCTATTCTTCTCCCGGCTTCGTCAGCCCAATCCATTGCGAGGAAACCAGATGGAGACTTTCGTTCCCTGCGGAGCTGTAGCCGGAGTTATCGCCCGGACAGATACTCAGCGCGGCATCTGGAAGGCGCCTGCCGGCCTGGATGCCACTCTCGTAGGTGTTCCTCAACTGAGCGTTCCTTTGACAGATATGGAAAATGGCGAACTAAATCCAAAGGGGATCAACTGCCTGAGATCTATGCCAGCCGCTGGCCGCATCATATGGGGAGCGCGCACTTTGCAGGGAGACGATCGCCTTAGCTCGGAATGGAAGTATATCCCGGTAAGACGCGTGGCCCTCTACATTGAAGAGAGCCTCTATCGAGGCACTCAGTGGGTGGTATTCGAGCCCAATGACGAGCCTTTATGGGCCCAGATCCGGTTAAATGTGGGGTCTTTCATGCATGGCTTATTCCGGCAGGGCGCCTTCCAGGGAGCTTCACCTAAGGAAGCCTATTTCGTCAAGTGCGATAAAGAAACCACCATTCAGGACGATATCAATAAAGGGATCGTCAACATCATAGTGGGATTTGCTCCGCTCAAGCCTGCAGAGTTTGTGGTAATTAAAATCCAGCAGATGGCTGGAGAGATACAGACTTAAGAGGTGATCAGGTATGGCTAGTTTTAGCGTTAATGCAACTCGTTTTGATCCTTATAAGAATTTCAAGTTTAGAGTCAAATGGGATGGCAGGTATGTGGCAGGCGTCAGTAAAGTAAGCGCTCTGAGCCGAACTACAGAAGTGGTCGAACATCGGGAAGGAGGCGATCCCAGCAGCACCCGCAAATCTCCCGGGCAGACAAAATATGAGGCCATAACCCTGGAAAGGGGAGTGACTCATGATCCTGATTTCGAGACCTGGGCCAACAAGGTCTGGAGCCACGGTGCCGGATTGGGAGCAGAGGTCTCTCTCAAGGACTTCCGCAAAGATATCACTATCGAGGTCTACAATGAGGCGGGGCAGCTCGCGATTGCTTATAACGTCTATCGGTGCTGGGTTTCCGAATATAAAGCGTTGCCGGATCTAGATGCCAAGGCCAATGAAATTGCAATTCAGACTCTAAAGCTGGAGAATGAAGGTTGGGTTCGGGATGAGGGTGTAGCCGAACCGTCCGAGCCGTCTTTGTAAGTGAGAGATGCAGACACTTTTACCCCAAGAACTGCTAAACGTTTGGGAGCAGGGAACGGTCTGGCCGGCAGCAGTACGGGCACTTAAGCTGCTGGCCTTGGCATTTCCCAAGAGATCTCTGCAAGAATTGGAGAAGATGTGCATTGGAGAGCGTGACTCGCTTCTGCTCATGCTTCGTGAGGAAACCTTTGGGTCGCACCTTGTCTGCCTGGCAGTCTGTCGAGACTGCAATGAGCGTATGGAGGTGGCTTTTAGCGTGCAAGATATCTTGGTCGATCCCGCAATTAAAACGGGAGAGGTTTTGTCGATTGCCGTTTCCGGCTACGAGGTCTGGTATCGTTTGGTATGCGGCCAGGACCTCATTGCTATTGCAGGCATTGAGGATCCTACTAAGGCCCGAAGTATCCTGCTGGATCGGTGTATTCTGGCAGTTCGTTATAATAATGAAAATATTTCAGAATACCATCCGGTAGACGAGCTGCCCATTGATGTGCTTAACGCCGTGGTGGATGGGATGGAGCAGGCCGACCCTCAAGCCGATGTTCAAATCTCTCTCACCTGTTCATCTTGCGGCCAACAGTGGCAGGCGAGCTTTGATATTGTATCGTTCTTCTGGAGCGAGATCGATAATTGGGCCCATCGCATCTTGCGTGATGTTCATACACTGGCAAGAGCTTACGGCTGGAGCGAATCCGATATTTTGGAAATGAGCCCATTGCGGCGTCAAATCTATTTGGAGATGGCATCCGAATGAGCGATTATCTGAGCCGCTTAGTAGCCAAGAACCTCAATTTTGCGCAGCTGATTCAGCCAAGATTAAAATTAAGATTTGAGCCGCCATCTTTGAGCGGCGAGATGGTGTATGGTTCTGATAGTTTGGAAGGCGGCATTTTATCCAGTTCCATAAAGTCTGATGTCGATGCTCCCATCCCCAGGTCACCGAATTCATCTTTGGAGATCTCGAAGGAAACACTACTCGGTGTGCCGATGTCAGAATCGGATATGCCGTATTCCAGGAATCATGCAGAGAGGTCCGAGCTGTTGACTCAGAATGATCAGTCTCACCCGGTCAGCCGGATTTCAGATCTTCAGACACAATCAAGCCCGGATAGCATGCCCGCTTCATCAGTATCTGCATTTGCGGATAGATCGGTAAAGCGGACCGGGCAGGAAATTCAGAACTGTCAATCTCACCTGATCAACCGGATTTCAGATCTTCAGATCCAATCAAGCCCTGATGGCATGCTCGCTCCATCTGTTCCTGTTAGAGCAAATATACCATTGAAGATAACCGAGCATGAACCCCAGATCTATCAGTCTTACCCGATCGGCCAAAGTTCGGATCGTCGGATTCAATCAAGCCCTGATGGCATGCTCGCTCCATCTGTTCCTGTTAGAGCAAATGTACCTGTGAAGAGGACCGAGCATGAAGCTCAGATCGATTTGTCTCGCCCGGTCAGTCGGATTTCAGATCAACAGACACAATCAAGTCCGGATGCTATGACCATTCTTCCGGTTCCTGAGATCACGATTAGGCCAGAAGAGAGGGGTATTATGGGGAAACAAGGTTATCTGGAAGTCGCTGATTCGGCAGAACATCGCTCCCGCAAAAACTCCTTGCATTTATCTGATGAAGACGATGGGCTTATGCAATCATTGGCATCAGCTCAGAAGGCCAGGCCCTCAATGTCGACGCAAAGCCAGACGATAATTGCTCCGCAAAATGAGATCTGGTTCATGGATCAAAGGAAGGATGTATTCCAAGAGAAATCGCCACCGAGGTCCACTTCAACCATCAAAGTAAATATCGGACGCTTTGAGGTGCGTGCTGCAGCGCCGGCGCAAGCGCCCCCTCCGCCTAAAAAAACAGTCTCAACATCAAGATCGGGACTCTCTCTGGACGATTATCTCAAACGCCCTAGGTGATGATCATGAGCAACTTCTTGGCAATTGCCACAGTAACCGAAGCTCTCAGACAACTTCTCGATGAAGTGGTCAAAGAAGATGTCTCCGGAGCTACAGCTACAGCAGTGCGGCCTGCCAGCAATGGAAGCGAATTGGCGCAGGTAGGCGTCAACGTCTATCTCTATCAGGCCAGCCCCAATGTCTCTTGGCGCAATGAGGACCTTCCCAGCCGGCGGGAGGATGGAACTGCGATTCAACGTCCAAGAGCGGCATTGGATCTTCACTATCTTTTAAACTTTTATGGTGACGAGAAAAAGCTCGAGCCTCAGAGGGTTATGGGAAGCGTTCTACAGGTTCTCCATTCGCAATCGATCCTGTCACGCCAGCAGATCCAAAAAGCTGTTCAGAGCGTCGATTATCTGAGAGATTCCGATCTGGCGGAAGAGATGGAACGAGTCAAGTTCACGCCGATCCCCCTCTCGGTTGAAGAGCTCCAAAACCTCTGGTCCGGACTCTTTCAGTCGCCTTACTCTCTTTCGGTGGCTTACCAGGGCTCGGTGATCTTCATTGAAGGAAGAGTCTCAATCCAAAAGCCCTTGCCTGTGCGGGGTCGCAATCTGTATGCTGCAACATTCCGCCCGCCGGTCATTGAGCAGGTCATGGCCGAGGAAGGTGCCGGCCGGCCTATCGTCGCGGGAACTACTCTAGTTGTTCGGGGCAGGAATCTCCTTGGAGATGTGACAACTCTGGCCATAGATGAGGAAGAGATCAGCCCTTCGGATATTCTTGAACTTCAAAATCAGGAGATCAAATTCCGTTTGCCATCGCCTCTCAAGCGGGCTGGATTGCTGGGTTTGCAGGTGATCCACAAGAGGATGATGGGATCGCCCCCAACGCCTCATCAAGGAGATGAGTCGAATCTTGCGGCATTTGTTCTGCGCCCTCAGATCACAGTTGATGAGGCCAGAAAGTTGGTGCATATAAATCCCGAAGTCGGGACGAATCAGCGATTGGTCCTGCACTTAAACGAGATGCCTCCCGGCGCTTCGCATACTCTGCCTCTGAGGGCGCGCTCTTTCCTCATGCCGTCCAGGAATGCGACAATTTCGGAAATCTCCATACCAGCTGATGATTTAGGAGCGGGAGATTATCTGGTGCGAGTGGAGGTGGACGGTGCAGAGAGCGTTCTTTATGCCGATGATGCAGGAAACTACATCGGACCGAAGGTGAGTATAGCATGAGTTCTTTGCAGGACTGGCAGGAGGCAAATCAGAAGTATCTGATGGCCGAGCTTGCAGTCCTGCAGAGGCGGTTAGAACGATACATTGCCAATCTGGAAGACGGGAAGAAGGAGGAAGAAGATAATATCGAAAAAAGGTTGGAAGAGGCGATGCGGATCAGGGATGAGCTGGCCAAGAGCCTACCTGGGCCCTGTACTTTGGATGCCATTGCTCAAATCTTGCGCCTCACCTCTTTCGAGAGGGATCTGCTTCTTCTTTGTGCCGGGCCGGAGCTTGATTTTGGGTTTGCCTCGCTATGCAGCAAGGCCAACAGTGGATCTAATCTTGGCGGATCCCGTCTTCCTTCTTTTGCGCTGGCCTCCGTTGTTCTACCAGAGGTTCATTGGAGCGCTTTTACCCCTGCCGGACCTTTGAGGAGATGGCATCTGATTGAGATGGGCGATGGAGACACCCTTATCTCCAGTCCTTTGCGGGTGGATGAGAGGGTGCTGCATTATCTGCTGGGAATAGATTATCAGGACGAGAGGTTGGGAGCATTGGAACCGGTGGCAGTGCCCCAAGATCTGCCCGATTCTTATAGGGATCTCGCTTGCCTGATCGAGGAAGCCATGCAGAGGTCGGACCGGCCAGCTGTTCAGCTTTTGGGCAACGATTCGCAGGCAAAGCGGGATGTAGCTGCCTATGCCTGCGCAAAGCTCGGCCTTCGGCTTTATGCCATCAGTTCAGAGGATATTCCGCTTGTTTTAGGGGATCGAGAGAAGCTTGCCTGGCTCTGGGAGCGGGAGGCTTTCTTGAGCTGCGGCGTTTTGCTGGTGGATTGTGAAGAGCTGGAAGGACAGGAGAGGACGCATGCGGCTCATTCGCTGGTCGAGGGACTTAATAGCCACGTTATGATTGCAGCACGTCAGCCTCTTCGCCTCAAGAGGCGGGCCGGTCTCAGTCTGGAGGTGGCAAGCCCCAGGCCTTCTGAGAGGCAGATGATCTGGCAGAAAGCGCTCGGCCCTCTGGCGGATGGGCTGGACGGTCAACTGGAGGCGCTGGTGGATCAGTTCGATCTGGGCCAGAGGGAGATTCAAGCTGCCAGTGCGCAGGCTACTATCCTCGGAAAGCACTCTGATCTGGGCGTTTCTGGTGATTTTTATGATCTGGGTGATCGGCTCTGGGATGCCTGTCGCATCCAGGCCCGACCCCGCCTGGAAGAGCTGGCCCAGAGGATCGAGCCTGCTGCTACCTGGGAGGATCTGGTCTTGCCCGAGTCTCTGCTTCAGATACTGAGGGAGATCGGAGTGCATCTTCGCCAGAGCAGCAAGGTTTACGAGTCCTGGGGTTTCGGCTCCAAGGGCTCGCGAGGTCTTGGAATCAGCGCTCTCTTTGCCGGGGATAGCGGGACTGGCAAGACCATGGCCGCTGAAGTCCTGGCCAACGACCTGAAGCTGGACCTCTACCGCATCGACCTATCCCAGGTGGTCAGCAAGTACATTGGTGAGACCGAGAAGAACCTGCGCAAGGTATTCGATGCCGCGGATAGGGGCGGGGCCATCCTCCTCTTCGACGAGGCGGACGCCCTCTTCGGCAAGAGGAGCGAGGTCAAAGACAGCCACGACCGCTACGCCAACATCGAGACCAGCTACCTTCTGCAGAGGATGGAGGAGTACCGGGGGCTGGCCATCCTCACCACCAACATGAGAAGCGCTCTCGATCGGGCTTTTTTGCGGCGCATCAGGTTTGTGGTCCAGTTCCCCTTCCCCAATGGAGCAGAGAGGGCATCGATCTGGGAGCGGGTCTTTCCCAGCAATACCCCTCAAGAGGGGCTGGATTTCGAGAAGCTGGCCAGGCTGAATGTAGCTGGGGGAAACATCCGCAACATCGCCCTCTATGCCGCCTTCCTGGCGGCTGAGGATCGTTCGGCGGTGAAGATGTCTCACCTGGTCCGGGCTGCCCGGGTGGAGTACGCCAAGCTGGAGAGGCCTCTCACAGAAGCTGATATCGGGGGTTGGACATGAGCTTGGATTCTGTTGATCTTGATCTGAATATCGAGGAGCTGGTCTTGCGGGGCTTTCCAGGCCGGGATCAGGACCGGATCAAGCGGGCAGTTCGTGCAGAGCTGGAGCGGCTGATCAGAAAGAATGGCATTCCTACAGCTCTTTCCAGAGGCGGCGAGATGGCCAGCCTGGACGGGGGAAGCTTTGAGGCAAAATCCGGCTCCAGCCCTGAGGAAATTGGCGCCCAGGTGGCACGTTCTTTGTACGGGGGTTTGAGATAGATGATGACGAGAGCGAGGAAGACGGCAGCAAAATCGGAAGCGTCTTTACAGCGGAAGCATAGTCAATTCGCATCGCGCCCCTTTGCATCGAGAGCGGAGGAGCGCGAGTCTCCGGCAGGAGAATCACGGGTCAGCTTCAGCCTTGCGGATATCGACATCTTCCCACGGGAAACTGTGCAACCCAAGATGAAGCATGAGGTGCTGCAGGGTCAGATGCAGGAATCTGGGCGAGTCTTGCAGGCAAAGGAGGAAGCAAGGCCAAATAGGACCAGCATGCCTGATGGACTGAAATCGGGTCTTGAGAATATCTCAGGTATGGACCTCTCAAAAGTGCGCGTCCATCGCAACTCGCCCAAACCAGCACACCTCAATGCACTTGCCTATACCCGGGGGAGGGAGATCTATGTGGCTCCAGGACAGGAACGGCATCTGCCCCATGAGGCGTGGCATGTGGTGCAGCAGGCACAGGGGCGGGTGAAGCCGACGATGCGGGTAGGGAGTGTGGCGGTGAATGATGATGCGGGGTTGGAATATGAAGCGGGTATAATGGGTATGAAAGCATTGGAATTGAGTCACATTCATAAGGCGGCCGCTAACCCTATTATGCGAGCAACATCTATTGACTCACAGAAGAAGAACGCATATTCCAAAAATACCATGAACGATAGGACTGGCGTTGCAGAAACCCGGAAGAATACCATCACGCAAGGAGGTTCTTCAGGTTCTAATGTAACGCAGGCTGTCTGGGTACAAGCTAGAAATACGACCGAGCTTTATTGGGATGTTTTGCTTAGTGGCCTCCAATGGTTTTACAACAATGGGAGCTTTTACTATCACATTGTGGATGATCTGGCAGTACCGATTGATGTTTGGAGCAATATAGAAATGTACGAGGGGCAACAATTAACTGAAGAACAAATTGATACTCTAGGCTTTCAGAAAATCCTGGATAATCCAGAAATTGTTGAAGATGCGTCTATGGAAACTGAAGGTAGTGGTATGGTGAGTCGAAGTGTAGCTGATAAGATTATCGAAAACCTTCAGAGAGGAATATATCCCTTCAAACCTGAACTGGGATTAGGGGGATGTTCCTGGTTTATTTGGAAGGGAGAAGGGATTCCCTATACTTCGATTAATAAAGTCAAAAAAGGGGAAGAACCAAAAGATATACCTATTAACGCAACAATCCAACTGCCAGCTCATCCCTTAATATTTACCACCGAATTCCTTGCGCAACGGCATGATATGTACATGAATGATGAATCGTGGAAAAAAGAAACTGAAGGAAAATGGCGAGATTTCAAAAAAATGAAATTTCAAAAACTCAGTAATAGAAACCTCGCTGATTTAACTTTTTATAGAAAAGGTTTGGCAGAGCATAAAATGTGGGTAAGCATTGGCCAAATGGTTGCTAACCATCCGTCCCGTGTTGGCGTAGTTATATTATCTGGGAGTGATTTTTCAAAAGAAGGTAATGGAAAGTTTCTCGTCGTAGCTGATCGGACGAAGATAAAGGTTAAATTGTCTGAAGTGACCGTCGCTGCCTTTGTTCATGATCTGGTGGCTTCTATCCCTAAAAAAGCTTCACATTCCATACACTTTAAATAGGGTGGGCGAGGATAGTTCAATTTTATTTATTGTTGTGATTCCTGAATCCACGAACAATCAGAAAATATATATCGATAGATCAGATAGCAATAGAAAGAATCAAAGTGAAAGAGCGAAATTGGAGAATAAATGAATAATCGCACTAATCATAAAAAATTGACACTATCTGAGGTCGATGAATGGATAGAAGAGTGGAGGCTTCCACTTGGTCCATTCAAGATGGTGGAGGAGATTTATGAAAGTATGGCTTTAAAAGCAGAAGAACTTGGTGATGACGATGCTACTGTCTTGGCCAGTTATGCTGCGAAAGTTGGCCAAAAAGAAGGTGCACATGTAGAAGTGCTTTCCCTTTTTTTGCAGGAATATGCCGCTCTGCACGGACAAGCTTTCGCCGATGCACTATTGGACGAATTAGGAGCAGAAGGACCCCCACTATTAGTAGATCTGCTTGGTGCCACCAGACAAGAAACCGTAATTTCAGCAATGAGTGAGATATTAGACCTGAAAAAAGCCAACGAAGCCCTTCTGGTAGCATGGGCTTGTGCCCTTGGTGAGATCAAAGGAGGGCAAGCTAAGAAACTACTCCTTGAATTGAAGTCGCAGATAGATTTACCACTTGCGGTTGTAAAGGAAGCTGAGATTGCCCTGGAGAATATATAACTGCCGCATTCTGAACCTGGAGCTGCAGATCGAAGGGAAACCATACGCCAATTACTGAAACTAGTCCACCCTGATCGCCGTCTGCGTCGACTTCAACTCGAATCTCACTCAAGTCTCGATCAAGCTGACATTCTCGATTTTTTGCGCAAAAATCCCCGCATTTATGGCATAGACATCAATCAAAGGAGAACATAGCATGAAATTTCCCGATATCACCAACTTGCCGATACCAGGAGCCCACCAGCCATGAGCCTCGCCCCCCGCCTTCTTAAAGGCGCTATAATCGCCATCGACTCCGACAACCCCCTGGCCAGCGTGACGGTCTTTCAGTACAACCCCCACACCCTGACCCGCCGTCTGGAACCCCAGATGATGGGCGGCGAGAACAGAGCCGAGCCCCTCCGCATCAAGGGCGCTCCCGTGGAGACGATCGACGTTGAGATAGAGATCGACGCCTCCGACCAGCTGGAGAAAGGAGGCGTGACCGCTCTTGCCATGGGGATCTACCCTCAGCTCTCCGCCCTGGAGATGCTCGTCTATCCCAAAAGCTCGCGGGTGATAGCCAACGAAAATCTGCTCAAGAAGGGAACTATCGAGATCATTCCTCCCGAGGCACCACTTACTCTCTTCGTCTGGGGTCCGGCCAGAATTCTTCCCGTCCAGATCACCAGCTTCAGTATCACCGAAGAGGTCCACGACACCTTGCTCAATCCCCTCCAGGCTAAAGTGTCTTTGGGCATGAGGGTCCTCAGCTACAATGACCTTCCCTCAGATCACAAGGGCCACAAGATCTTCCTGGCCCACCAGGTGGCCAAAGAGGTCATGGCCGCTCTGGGGAGCGCAGGCAGCCTGGGCTCAGTGGTGGGGAGCAATTTCAGTATTTTATAGGTGCATTTTATGAGGCGAAATAATGTTTGAATCGACCAGCCGTTACTATCCCCTGGAGACTACCGTCCACACCATGCAAGACGGCCGCATCGTGGCTTATAAACGCCGCCGCTTCCTTCCCAGAGGCGAGGAGATGGATCTTCTCGTGGAAGCGACCGTTACCGAAGGTGACCGGCTTGACCTGATCACGGGCCGAACCCTGGGCAATCCGGAATTTTTCTGGCGGATCTGTGACGCCAACGACGCCATGAATCCCTTTGATCTGGTGGCGGAGATTAACCGAAAGCTGAGAGTGCCGCTGCCGTAATTGGGAAATTCGAGGAGCGATAATTCTGAAGGGAGTTTACCTGACGCTCTGGATCGGCAAGACCGACCCCCAACCCGCGAAAAAGGAGATTATGGAGTCACTTCAGAGCGTGGAGGTGACCCAAAACGACAAGGACAGGTCAGGCTTTAAGCTATCCTTCCAGATCAGCCAGGGCCAGAAGCTCGACGACCTCAAACCTTTCAACCGAATTATTCTGATGGTCACCATCAACTCAGTTAAACAGGTTATCATGGACGGCATCATATCTTACCATCAGCTCGATTCCGGAAACGGATCTGGTGCTTCGATCTTTACCGTCTTTGGCGAAGACGTGAGCGTCATGATGGACCTTGATATGCAGCCGATCTCCCACAAAGGCCAGGACGATGCCTCCATTGCCAGAGGAATCATCTCTAAATATTCGAGCTACGGCATAACAGCCGAGGTCAAATCCCCCAAAGGAGTAAGCCAGCCGGGAACTAATGACTATGTCCCAAGGCAACAGGTAACTGACCTTGAACACCTCAAGAGCATGGCGGATAAGTACGGTTTCGTCTTTTATATAGTTCCCGGACCTTTGGCAAAGAAGAACATCGCCTACTGGGGACCGCCCAAATGGGAGGGCACCAGCCAAAAAGCCCTCTCCACCAACATGGGTCCTAACAGCAACGTTGAGACTATCAACTTCTCTTACGATTCACTCTCCCCCACCCTGGTTAAGGGAAATGTCCAGGATGAAAAGACCAACCAGATCAAGCCCGTAGAGACAAACTCCAGCCAGCTCAAAAAGATCTCCAAGGATTCAGCACTTGAGAGCCAGTCCAAGGTCAGGCAAGTGCTCTTTCTTCAGAAGTCGGGGCATGATCTCAAAACGGCTATGGCTCTCGCTCAGGGAATAACCGATGCCTCCCTCCTGGAGACAGAAAAGGCGGAAGGCACTCTGAACGTCATTCGTTACGGCGATATTCTCCTGCCCCGCAGGCTTGTGGGCCTGCGGGGTGCAGGTCAAGAATACGACGGCACCTGGTACGTCAAGAAGGTGACCCACAAAATCCAGCGAGGCGTTTACAAACAGAGCTTCACCCTTACCAGAGGTGGAACCGGACCAAAGACTTCGAAGGTATAAATATGAGTCCTCAATTTTTTGGAAAACATCGGGGCAAAGTTCAGAACAACAAAGATCCCTTGAAACTGGGACGGCTTCAAGTCCAGGTTCCATCGGTTCTGGGAGATGACCATGATAGCTGGGCCATGCCCAGCGTCCCTTACGCCGGCAAAGGAGTGGGATTTTTCGTCCTCCCCCCGGTAGGAGCGAACATCTGGGTGGAGTTTGAAGCCGGCAATCCAGATCACCCCATCTGGAGCGGCTGCTTTTGGGGTACCGATGAGGTCCCTGCCGATCCGCCGGAAGAGAAGATCAGGATCTTCAAGACCGAATCCTTCTCTATAATTCTGGATGAGTCCAAAGGGATCACCCTCGATGTGAAATCGCCTGCTGTAAAAAAGCCGCTCAAAATGATCTTTGATTCCTCGGGAATTGAGATCAAAGACGGCAGCTCCACCATAAAGATGACCGATTCCAAGATATCTGTCAATTCGAACGAGATAGAGATCAAGAACAATGCTTTCAGCATCAAAGTTACCGCTTCTAAAGTTACCATCAACGACGGCGCACTGGAGGTGACCTGAAATGGCCGACTTTCTCCAGCACGTGGGGCTAACAGCGTTATGCCCTCACGGCGGTCAGGTATCAGTTGTCTCCACCAATACCAGGGTAAAGGCCATGGGCCAGTTTGTGGCGGTCATGGGAGATGTCTACACCATAGCAGGCTGTCTATTTCAGGTTCCAGTCGGCCCTGCCACCAAGCCCCAGCCCTGTGTCAAAGTGCAGTGGATCGTCCCCGCCCTGCGGATTAAGGTGATGGGAAAACAGGTCCTCTTGAAGGGCAGCACCGGAATCTGTCAAAGTGCTGAGCAGATACCTCAAGGGCCTCCGAATGTGATAATGACCCAGATGAGAGTCAAAGGAGTCTGACACATGGATATAGCCTACCCTTTTCGGATCGACAGCCGGGGAAGAACTGCTTCTCCTGATGCAAAGCAACACATCCGGGACTTGATTGAGCAGGTCCTGTTCACTATGCCGGGAGAGCGGGTCAACCGACCGGACTTTGGCTGCGGCCTGATGCAGATGGTATTCGCTCCCAATAGCAGTGAACTTGCCTCTGCCACCCAGTTTCTCGTCCAGGGACAGCTTCAGCAATGGCTCGGCGAGCTGATCCAGGTGGAGGCAGTGAAGGTGGAGTGCATGCAATCCACCCTGAACGTGACTGTTTCGTACAACATCCGACGAACTTTGCAGCAACAACTGGCACAGTTCTCCCGCGAGGTATAAGATGGGCATTTTGTACTACTGTAAAAATGAAAAACGCCGGACGCTGGTCCGCGATCGCGAGGTAGTAAGCGGTAAACCTCTCTTCAATGGCATCGATTACCTGGAGGTCATGCCTGACCAGACCACTCTTCTAGTTCACTTCATTCACAAATCGGATTTTAGCCCGCTATCTAAGAATAACGTGGTTATTGAGGGTGGCGTCCGGGTCAAAGACATCCGAGTGATATCGGTCAGTTCGAACGGAGATGTTCTGACGGTCTGCGTGAACGTTCCAGGGGACTTTTCAACTTACAAACTTCGTCTGGTAGAGTCGCAGGGATCCCTCGAGCCGCCCGATACATTCGATAAACAACTATCTGAGATAAAGTTCTCTTTCAAGGTGAACTGCCCCAGCGACTTCGACTGCAAGTCGAGCAAGGTCTGCCCAACGCAAAGCCTACCCGAACCTCATATCGATTATCTGGCTAAAGACTACGCCAGCTTCAGAAGCCTGATCCTCGACCGTTTATCAATCATCATGCCGGACTGGAAGGAAAGAAGCCCTGCCGATCTGGGGATAGTGCTCACAGAGCTACTGGCCTACGTAGGAGACTATCTCAGCTACTATCAGGACGCAGTGACGACAGAGGCTTATCTGACAACAGCTCGCAAGAGAGTCTCAGTCAGGCGCCATGCCCGTCTCCTGGACTATCCTATGCACGACGGATGCAACTCCAGAGTATGGGTCTGTTTTGAGGTGGATAAAGAGTGCGGTCTCGTTACCCTGAAAAAAGAGGACGAGAATACAAAGAGGCGTTCAAAGCTGCTCACAAAAAGCGGTGAAGTCACGGTGGTGGATTGGGATGATTGGGAGAACCTGGCTTTTGAAAAGCATCTCGAGGTATTTGAACTTCGCCACGACGTCACATTGTACCCGGCTCATAGCAAGATCAAATTCTACACCTGGGGGGATGAAGAATGCTGTCTGCCAAAAGGAGCAACCCGTGCGACTTTAATAGATGACGATTTGCATCTATCAGAAGGAGACGTTCTGATCTTCGAAGAGCTGCGAGGACCTGAGAGTGGCATTAAGGCAGAGGCAGATCCGACACACCGGCAGGCAGTGAGATTGATCGATGTTTCTTACGGTACGGACCCTCTCCTGGACGATAAAAAGATCGTAGAGATAAAATGGCATCACGAGGACGCCCTGACCTTTCCACTCTGTATTTCCTCTAGCTCTGCAAAGGTTGAGGATGATGGAGAGTTGGATCTCTCCTGCGCCCGGGGAAACGTCGTTTTAGCGGACCACGGTTGCACTTACCAGGACGAAGACTTGATACCTGCCACTGTCCCGTTGAGTGGAGTGTATCGGCCCCGGCTCTATCGGGGCAATCTCACCTTTAGCACCGCTTATGATCACGAAAAAGCCCAGAAAACGTCTGCATCCACTACCTTTTGCCAGGACCCTCAGGAGGCGATTCCTGTTGTGGAATTGACTGGTGAAGGCGATACCTGGCTTGCAAGACGTGATCTTCTTAGCAGCGATCGGTTCGCTTCTGAGTTTGTTGTGGAGAACGAGGACGACTCCACCACGAATTTGCGTTTTGGCGATGACGTCATGGGTAGAAGTCCTACTCCCGGAGCTGGCTTTAAAGCCTCTTACAGGGTGGGAAGCGCAAGCTCTGGAAACGTTGGAGCCGAGGCGATAGGTCATCTTGTATTTCCCACCGGTCATGTATCGCTGGGAGGAAAGATCAAGGTGAGAAATCCGCTTCCTGCACAGGGAGGCGTCGACCCGGAGCCTACCTATCTGGTATCTCTTTATGCCCCCCAAGCGTTTCGAAAACAGGAGCGTGCGGTGACAGAAGACGATTACGCCGAGGTGGCTATGCGTCATCCGGATGTTCTTAAGGCCGTAGCCACATTGCGATGGACAGGGAGCTGGTATACCATCTTCGTTTGCGTCGACCGAAAAGAAGGGCGAACGGTCGACTCAGAGTTCGAAGGAGAATTGCGCAGCTTTCTGGAACGGTTCCGTCTGGCAGGCCATGACATCGAGATCCAGGGACCGAGATTCGTCCCGCTTGATATTGCCTTTAAGGTCTGCGTTGCGTCAGGTTACTCCAAAAACCTCCTCAAGTCAATTCTTCTTGAGACCTTTTGCAGCGTCGCCCTTCCGGACAATAAGCTGGGATTCTTCCATCCTGACAATTTCACCTTCGGCCAGCCGGTGTATTTAAGTCGGCTGGTGGCGGCGGCTATGCGAATTCCAGGTGTTTTGTGGGTGGAGACGCTTCGTTTCCAGCGTTGGGGCCAGGAGCCAGCGGGAGAGAATGATGCCGGTATGATCAAAGTCGATAGGTTGGAGATCGTCCGGCTGGATAACGATCCGAGCCTCCCGGAGAACGGCAGAATTGAGTTTCAGATGACGGGAGGGATGTAACCCATGACCTCTGAAGATGGAAAATTGGATAAATGCGGCTGCTGCCAAGGAATTAAGACTCGCAAAGCTCGATACAACCGGCCCGGTTTGCCTTCTATAGAATACAGGCTGGATACTCATTCAGGTTTCTTCAAAAGATCTCTCGCCAAGCTCCACCTCCAGAAAGTTTCAGACGATTCTCAGCCCCTCCGGGATCTGACCACCCGTTCCAAGGATGATTTTGCTATTGCTTTGCTGGACGCCTGGTCTATGATGGCGGACGTTATCACCTTTTATCAAGAACGTGCTGCCAACGAGGGCTTCCTTCGCACTCTCCAAGAGAGAGTCTCGGCCCTGGAAATGGCAAGGGCCATCGGATACGAGTTAAAACCAGGTGTTGCCGCCAGCGTTCATCTCGCTTTTACCATGGAGGACTCGCAAAATTCGCCAAAAATTTCCCTGGTACCGAAAGGGCTGGCGGTCAAGAGCATCCCGCCTCCCGGAAAATTGCCCCAAACCTTCGAGACTGCTGAGGAGATGGAAGCAAGGGTGGAATGGAACGCTCTTCTCCCCCTGCTTACAAAAGAGCAGAGGGTGGGAAATGGTTCGACATATATTCTGCTCGAAGGACTTGACACCTCCCTGCAACCGGGAGACGCCGTCCTCTTCGTTGCCTCGGTGGATGACAATGACTATGAAAGCAAAGCCTGGCAGATGCGCATCTTGACGAGTGTGACTGCTGACCCAGAATCAAGTTCGACTCTAGTGACCTGGGACGTCCCGCTGGACGGCCTTGGTGAAACCGAAGACGCTTCGTTTGTCAATCCTATGGTATTTGCCATGCGAGAACGACCAGATCTTGACCGATCCAGCCAGGACAAGGGCAAGATCGACCTTGAGGGCACCTATCCTGGGATCCTGCCGGGAAGCTGGGTTGCAATGACCCTCCACGAAGGGCTCTACAGGGTCATGAATGTCTCCCTCATGTCTGTGGAAAGGATTGTAGAAGTTCCCGGGTCTGGGGACGATCCGCCCATGGAGTTCAAGTCGAAGGTTAAGATCACTCGTATCGATCCGGATACGGCCCAAAACTTATCCGAATTCTCAGAGCTAAAGACCGCAGTCTTTGCTCAGAGTGAACCCCTCAACCCGGCTCGCCAGAAGCGTGAAGGTCTGATCGAAGGGGATAGCATCGAGCTGGACAGAGCGGTTTATGGTCTCAACCCTGGAAAAACTCTGATAGTCAGCGGAAGGTTCATGCGAGGGCAGGTTGAGGCCGATGGTCTGAAGCTTGTCTCATCTAAGGATGTCGAAAAGACTCTTTATCGAGACGACTCGCTCCAGATATTGAAACCACCCGAGACCATAAAACTTCTCTGGACTCTCAAAGATGAGAACGGACTTACCGGCACGGTAATTGCGAATATTGGCGATATCGCATATCTATCCAGTTCGGATTTAGAAGACGAAGGGTCTACGGCCCAGGTCGAGGTCAAGGTCGACGGCTTGAAGCTGATCGTGCCACAAGGAGAAAATAGAGATCTCATCAAGGGCGAGGTATTGTTGGCAACAGCTCTGCCCGAGAAGGTCTTGCTCCGGTGGACTTTAAGGGACGGCGACGGCTTTGAGGGCGTTGTTACGGTTCCGGTGGGAGTGATCAGCCTGCAGCCGGCCCTGGATGAGGACTCAAAGGTCTCCGAGGTAGTGACTCTGAGCGGAACTGATAGGTCGGGTGGAAGGACCGTCCTGTCGCTAAAAGAGGCGATGAAATACTGCTACGATCCCAACACATTCCTGGTGTATGCCAACATTGCTCGTGCCACTCATGGCGAGACAACGGAAGAAGTATTAGGAAGTGGTGACGGTTCGAAGTCCAACCAGCGTTTCGAGCTAAGTAAGCCTTATCTGACTTATGTCTCTGCTCCGACCTCCACCGGCGCGAAAAGCACTCTTGAAGTGAGAGTCAACGGTGTACTCTGGGAAGAGCTGCCTTCTCTCTACGGGATGGACGAAAGGAGACAAAGCTATGTCGTCCGCATAGATGACGATGCCTTGGCAGCCATAATCTTCGGCGACGGCAAAAGCGGTGCACGTCTTCCCACTGGTGATGAGAACGTCACCACAACCTACCGTAGCGGAATTGGGCCAGAGGGCGAGGTGGCTATAGAGAGCTTGACTCTTCTGCAGAGCCGTCCTCTCGGGATCAGTGAGGTTACCAATCCCTTGCCGTCCACGGGAGCCGCTCCTCCTGAAGAGCTTTCCGATGCTCGATATAATGCCCCTTTGACGGTTCTCACCCTGGATAGGATCGTCTCCTTGCGCGACTTTGAGTACTTCGTCAGGTCTTTTGCCGGAATCGGCAAGGCTCAGGCCATCTCGATCTCCCAGGGACAGAGTAAGGTAGTACATATTACCATTGCTTCGTCCAGCGGCTCTTGTGTGGACCGGGGGTCAGATCTGTTTAGCAACCTCGTCAAGGCGATAGACGCCATGCGAGACCCCGTAGCCAGGGTTCGAGAACGGGTTATTGTAGACAGCTTCCTTCTTCAGACCTTCAGTATCGAGGCTGGCCTTCTCATTGATCCTCGCTACCTCGCAAAGGAGGTATTGGCCCGGGCAGAGGCCGACCTGAGGAGAAGCTTCTCCTTTGAAAACCGCAATTTCGCACAGTTTGTGACTGCGGCCGAGGTTCTGGCCGTAATCCAGGCAGTCGAGGGCGTGATTGCGGTGGACCTGGATAGACTGGAACGAGACGATGCTCCAAAAGC
>JAQTYS010000165.1 GCA_028688175.1 Methanothrix sp.
CCCAGACCCATGTAGGCCAGCTCAGACCAGGCTTCGTCCACCATGACCTTGAAACGAAGCTCGCTACGGGATAATACCAGATGCTCGAGGTCCTTATGCGCCGCGAGGAGGATAGTTGCCGCGGGGTGCTCATAGTTTTCGCGGGCCTTCAGGCCCAGCACCCTGTCCTCCACCATATCCGTCCTGCCCACGCCATGCTCGCCCCCAATCAGGTTGAGCTTCTCAATCAGCTCAATGCCGCTCATCTGCATGCCATCCAGAGATACGGGAACACCCTTGGCAAACCCGATCTCAACAATCTGCGCGCTCTTGTTTGCATCCGGCTTTTGTGTCCAGCCGTAGATCTCCTCAGGAGGCTCGAAATAGGGGTCCTCAAGCTTACCTCCCTCGATGGAGCGAGACCAGATGTTCTCATCTATCGACCAGGGTTTATCGCGGGTAACAGTCACTTCAATGCCGTGCTCGCGCGCATAGTCGATCTCCCATTCGCGGGCTAAATCCAGCTCCCGCATGGGTGCAATGACCCGGCAGTCTGTGGCCCGGAAGATGGCCTCGAAGCGCAGCTGGTCGTTGCCGCGACCGGTGCATCCATGAGCCAGGTTCTTTATGCCTTTCGCTTTGGCAATCTCTACTGCTTTCATGGCGATCAGCGGCCGGGCTATGGCTGTTCCCAGAACATATCCCTCATAAGAGCCGTTGGCTTTGATGAGCGGAAATATGTAGTCTCTTACGAACTCTTCTCTGGCATCAATGACGTAATGCTCATCAGCCAGCTGTTTTGCTCGGCGGTTTCCCCTTTCGATATCCGACCGCGGCTGGCCGACGTCCACCAGGACAGTGACGATTCTATCAAATCCATAGCGCTCCTTGAGGAGCGGAATACAAACTGATGTATCCAGGCCACCGGAATAGGCCAGTACAACTTCAGACACTTAGCAACACCAGTCTCGTACAAGAGGCAGGGTCGATTTAACTTTATCTCTTCCTGTAGCGATAACTCTATAACTGCCACGAAAAAGAGGGATTATAATGACCCAGCTTATCAAGACGGCCGCGCTATCTGTGGACTATGATCAGGATCTTCGAGCCCTGCAGGCATCGGGTGCTCTGGCACGTATGGTCCAGCCGGTTTTGAAGATGATGAACCAGAGGCTGGCAGAGGAGAAGCCTGCTCAGATCCGGCTGAAGGATATGGTTGTCAGCACATGGCTTCCGCCTATTCCCAGTGGTCCCTTCAAGAGACTGCTGATCAATGAGGCACGCTTTGCGATGGGCCGTCTTGTGCCTCAGACTCTCTCCATTGAGGTTACAAGACGCTGCGGGGCAAAATGCGACCACTGCCTGATAAAAGAGGGCGAGGGAGAACTCTCCCGCGAGGAAATTTTGCGCGTCATCGACCAGGGTCTGGAGATGGGCAGCTGTATCGTCACGTTTACCGAAGGCGATCCCCTTTTGCGAGAGGATATATTCGAATTGATAAAGCACGTCGATCCCGAAAAAGCGGTGGTTAATCTCTTTACTCCGGGACTTGATATGACTGTTGAGAAGGCGGTCAAGCTCAGAGAAGCCGGGCTTTATAATCTCATTATCGGCGTTTACAGCGCCAATCCAGAGGAGCACGATCAGATTAGAGGCGTTGAAGGTGCTCATGCCAGGGCAATAGAAGCCATACAGATCGCTCTGCAAACCGGATTGATGGTAACTATGGCCTGTCATATAAAGGCCGGTCAGGTGGACCGAATCTCGGATCTCTACGATTTGGCTTCAAAATTAGGTGTGCAGGAGCTGTCTATCTGGGAGGGCATCCCCAAGACTCCAGAGGAGAATCTGACGCTGATTGAGAGGGAGAAGATTATCGACCTTTACAAGAAGATCAACTCGACGCCGGGAGGGCCTCGGCTTTTTGCCAGTACATATTTCGAGGGCCAATTGATGGGCTGCATGGCTGGGAGAAGGTGGATGCATGTGGCAGTTGACGGCAGCGTCAGAGCCTGTCCCTATCTGCGGGAGAGCTACGCTAATATCAAAGACGTTTCTCTGAAAGATGCCTGGAAGGCTGTGCGAGGCTGTGGGCAGTTCGAGGGATTCGTCAGTCATTGCCCAGCCCAGGATATCTCTGGTTAAAATTTTTCTCATGGAAAATTATTAGTACAGATATGCGCTTATCAGATCTGAGGTAAGACATGGGTTTCATCAGTAGCCTCAAGGAGAGCCTTGGGAGCTGGATAGATAGGATATTTAAAAAGAAGAGGGCCAAGATAGGACTTTACGGCCCGCCTAATGCAGGAAAGACTACCCTGGCCAACAGGATTCTGCATGACTGGAGCGGTGGAGAGAGCTTAGGTGTGGCATCCCCGATTCCACATGAGACCCGCAGGGCCATGAGAAAG
The DNA here is from genome assembly GCA_028688175.1 of Methanothrix sp. Classification (GTDB taxonomy): domain Archaea; phylum Halobacteriota; class Methanosarcinia; order Methanotrichales; family Methanotrichaceae; genus Methanothrix. The sequence continues at coordinate 2,391 of JAQTYS010000165.1, forward strand.
GAGGGTGTGGTGATCCACGCCAACGGATCGAGCATCGAGCTGGATATAGTCGATACGCCAGGCATGGCCACGAAAGTTGATTTCAAGGAGTTCATGGCCTTCGGCCTCACCGAAGCAGAGTCCAAGAAGAGGGCCAAAGAAGCTACCGAAGGCGTTATAGAAGCCATCAAATGGTTGGATGACCTGGATGGGGTGCTCTTGGTTATGGACTCAACCGAGGACCCCTATACTCAGGTCAATGTAGTAGTGATTGGAAACATGGAAGCGAGGAAGCTTCCTCTTCTCATTGTGGCCAATAAGATGGATCTGCCCAATGCCTCGCCTGCCAGAATTAAGGCTGCCTTTCCTCAGCATGCCATGGTGCAAGTTTCCGCCCTGGAAGGATCGAATATAGATAACCTTTATCAGGCGATAGCAGCTCATTTTGGGTGATCTTGATGAGAGAAGTGCAAATGGACCTCATCTCCGGAGAGAAGCTGGAGAAAATGACCTCCATGGAGAAGATTCGGCTCATCCTGGACAAGGTCAAGAACGGCAAGATTGTGGTCTTGGAGTGCGGCCTGACCTCCGATGAGGAGGTGCGCCTTATCGAGATGACCATGACCGAGATTAGGGTAGACGAGTTCTCCGGAATAGAGATCGAGAGCTATCCTTCCAAGAAAGAAGGATCGTTTTTAGATAAGATATTTGGCAGAACTCTTAAGGGCAGGATGACGGTCATAGGCCCTGCCAACCAGCTACGCACTATTGAGAAAGACAAATATCAGATCAGCACCAAGGTCTCCGTGGGGGACTAGATGCCTCATATCTGTACCCGCTGTAGCAACGTCTTTGATTCGGGTGAGGATATCCTTAAAGGCTGCCCGAATTGTGGCAGCAAGAAGTTCATGTTCGTGAAAAAGAAGCCACTGGACTGCAAAGAGCAGATGCGGCAGTCGGAGCAGATTATAACCCGGGCTATGGGTGTACGTGTACCTCCTAGGATGAGGGAAAAAGAGCCGGTGGCGATAGAAGCAAAAGAAGAGATGATGCAGGCTATGCAAGAATCTTTTTCAGTCGCGCCGCTTCCCCCAACCCTTCACATTCCTTCAAAGAAGAAGCTCGATGAAGAGCATCAATCTCAAGAGAAGACTCTAGAGAGCGTTAAGATAACGGCACCCGGCACCTACGAGCTGAATCTGCCGTCCCTCTTCGAGAGAGATGAGCTGATTATGGCGGTTAAGGAGGGCACCTATTTTATCGATCTCGCATCTGTCTTCAAAAAGAGCAAGAAGGATTGAGACAATTACTTTTCTATTCTGATCTCAATTCCTTTCCAATCTTGGCCCACGCCCCGCAGAGACTCGGCCATGGCTACTGCTGCATTGCCGATGATCTCTTGGGTAAAGGCATTTAAATCGATTGCTTTTCCATCAACCTTCAGCGAAACATTCATTTCTTCCTCTTTAAGCTCCGCCAAATATAGCTATGGGCGGGGTGTAGACGGATGGTGCAGCAGAAATTGCCTGGGGCAGGGTAAAGACAGAGCCGGCCTGGTTTGTTACATTCCCATTCTTAACTGCGAACATGGGTGTAACTGTAACTGGAGAGGCGCCCTTGATCATGGATATATTCGCATTGGCCTGGGCTTTCTTTCCTAAAGTGCTGAGATCTAGTACATCGCTATTCTGTTTGCCACCCAGAGTGGTTGGTGCGATGGTCGGCATTGTGGGCGAGAGCCTGGGCAGGGAAACGGCTTCTATGGCCGGTTTTTTACCTAACGTGCTCAAATCCAGAACATCGGCAGCGCTGGCCGTGACGGCAACACTCGCCAGAAGAACCGTGACGACGAATAATGTAAGAATCAACTTCATTTCGTGAACCTCCATTCTCAAAAGGGTTCGCAATCAGATCCCTTTTTTCAGCTACTTGAGCTTTAACCATTTATTCTTTTTGCTTATAGAAAGCAGGCAGAAGACCCGCTCTCTTTATGGGGGGGTGGGATGAAGTCACATCGAGGTCATTGGACTCAATGCCGGTTCTATCTAAATTTCATAAATATATTAAATATACAGTTGATTATCATAATCAATCGATATTATTTACTATTACATTATGTTTTTTGATATGCGTATTGGATAAAGTGCCAATATGACTTAATTAAAAAGAATAGTTTTATATATAATGAATGTCGCTATTAGATTGGGCGAAGAACGATGGAAGATTGAAGTGATATATTTCTTCCATTACCCCCGAGATCTTCGCCTTATTCCTTCTAAATGTCAAGCAGATTTAGTGAAGGCATTGAGGGCATTTGTGAATTTGTTGCATGAGCCGCTTAAGCAGGGGCTGGTAAAGCTGGAACTGCTTGGTGACTGTGCGCTAGTACTCGGTGCTTTCAGACAATCTCCTTCCTGGCATGGCGCACTGGATTTTGTGGCATCCCGGAAGAGTATTCTCCGGTTGATCTCAAATGATCCGAAATACTCCTCGAATTCCTTCAAATTCTTCTGGCCAGGAACAACCTGCTTGGCATCTATCAGGTAATATCCCGTGAAATTGTCCGCGGTCTTGAATTCGGCGTTCTTCTTCAGAGACCCCGTCTGATGCAGTGTAAAATCCTGACTCTTAAACTCCATCTGTGAAACATCATAGCTCTCCTTGACTTTGGCCCCCACACCGCCGAAGATCGCAGAACTCTTGAAGCTTTCCGTTCCAACGAGCGCATCCCCAAGAGAAACTGAATTGTAGTTGTCAACTGCATCCTGTTCCTGGAAATTAGCATTCTTGCCCTTTGCGGCGTCAATCATGTATTCATTCTTTACCAGGGCATCCACGCTGCCGGAAAACAGAACGTTTTTGCTGGATTTTATGCCGGAGTTCATGGATCTGAGGTCTTTATTGATCTGAAACTGGCCTGAGCCGCTCACAGAGGTCTCTGAGGCATAGTCGAACGCCTGCACCTTGAATTTGGCAGGGAATGAATCAGAGCTGCGGCATTTGGCGCAAGCCTCCACCTCGAATCTGTACTCTCCAGCTATCGCGCTCTCATCCGGCAAAACTTGCAGGGCTACGGAGCGAGAGACTCCTGCCGGAATGGTTAAGGAAGTCGTTGTCCAGCTGAACCATTCAAAGGGGCAGCTCTCCGGCTTGATGCTTGCCTCTGCCTCAACCTCCGTCTTGCCGTCGTTGCTTATGGTGACCATGAAGTCCAATGGCTTGCCAGGAGTTGTATACCATTTATCCGGCTCCGACTGCGGCCCGGTAAAGCCGATCTTCACGCTAAGACGACCGGAATCCCCGGAACATGGGCTGGGCAGATATGTTGGTAAAGTCGGCGATATGGGGAGCGTCCAGGTGTTGCTCGAAACATCGCCCGAAGCTGCGCTTGAATCCTCGACTGTGGCCGCCCCCTGGGATGCAGTGAGAATGAGTATCATCATAATACTAATCATCTGTTTCATCATGCTAACCCCCTGAATATTGCTGAAAAAAAAGAAAAAACTGCAAGGCTTAATCAGCCTAGCAGTCTATACCATCACATGGCGGACGGATTTTATCCGGCACGGGATTTTCATGGAACTTTATGGTCTTCTCGGCTTCGAAGGTTCCTGTGAACATCTCGTGGGCCTTGATATCCTTATAGAAT
>JAQTYS010000166.1:0-1834 GCA_028688175.1 Methanothrix sp.
CTTCGGCCTGGGAGTCGGTCGGACTCAGTTTGCAGTTGACCGTTCGAACTTGTTCAGTCATCTTGAGGCAATGTATGTACTCATATATGATAAATGTTTTCGCTGGGAAGTGTACCCAATTCCTCCCACCCCGTGAACGAGGCGGGTCTCCTTGGTGCTTTACTATGAGCTAAAAGAACGAGAGATGCATACAACAATCGTGATGGAATTCAGTTGAAAGGTATTGTATGGCGCGAATTAAAGAGTATTGAACTTCCTCGCGCCTTTTCCATATTTATTATAGGCATTGTCCAGGTCACATGAGCGTTTGAATTTCGTTGTGAGTTAATCTTAAATATTACTAATAGCGACTTAAATCGTTATAATAATTAGAAATAAAGTAAGAGGATTGGAGCATGAAGAGATTTGCCATAATGCATAATGCCTGGGCCGGGCTTTTATTGTATGCTTTATTGTGCGTTTTGCCTTCTGCTGCGGCATTCACGCTGAGCATATTTGGAAACGCCAACATGGACGATACAATAGATGAAAAAGATGTGAAATTTGTACAGGGAATAATCGATGGAACAAATCGTCCTACAAAGCTGGCAGATGCAAATTATGACGGCAAAATCGACTTAAGTGATATAACTCAAATTGAGCAAATCATAGCCGGATCAGAAGCGTCTATCACAATTGTTGATGATTCTGCAGAGCAGAAAAATGTAACCGTTGTCCACCCCGTGAACAGCATTGCAGTACTGAGCACCTATGGTGCAGAAGCCTTGAGATCGCTTAAGGCAGAGGACAAGGTCATCTGTGTATCTGATCCCATAACCGAAGAGTATAGCCCATTTTTCCCGGAATTCAGCAAGCTCTCAACTATTGGAGGCATGTTCAGTCCTGATCTTGAGAAGCTCGTGGCTCAAAATCCCAACCTGGTTGTTGCATACGCTGAATCACCCAAACCAGAGGATTTCGATAGTAAGCTACCTAGCAGTATTGATGTAGTCCATCTAGACTTTACCCAGGCAAATTTAATGTGTGACGACTTTAAAAAATTAGGATATATTCTTGATAGGACAGCTGAGGCGGAGGAAATCACCAGATTCTATGAGGACTTCAATGCGAGAATCATCGAAAAGGTAGGGAATCTATCAGACGATAGTAAACCGAGAGTATACATTGAATCCATAACGACATCAACAAAAAGCTATAGTGCTATTGGCAAAGATTCAGGTCCAGATAGTGCCTGCAATATGGCAGGCGGAATAAATATCGCCAAACACGACGGCTATAAAACCGTGGACCCTGAGTGGGTAGCATCGCAAGATCCGGATATTATAATCGCAGTTTTATTTACAAGCTTGGGATGCGGCTATGAGCATGACAATAGCACATCGATTGAATCAGTCAGGAATGAGATCATGAGCCGACCGGAATTGGCAGAAGTAAAAGCAATAAAGGAGGGAAAGGTGTATTGCATTTCCACTCAGGTTGTAGCAAAGCCAAGGTATTTTGTGGGCGTTGGATACCTAGCAAAATGGTTCCACCCTGATTTATTCGATGATCTGGATCCAGAGAAAATAAATGCGGATTATTTGGAGCGATTTCAAGGAATGCCGTATAGAGGAGTCTATGTCTATCCACCAATGGAAGTGAACTAAATGAGATGGCTGCATATTTTGTTATTGATGTACGTGGCATCATCAGTATTATTGCTAATAATGCCGGCAGTTGGCGCTTCGGATCACACTCTTGGCATTTTCGGCAACGCCAACATGGATGACTCAATTGATGAAAATGACATCACATATCTCGAAGGAGTGATAAATGGAACAAATCCCTCCACTAA
>JAQTYS010000166.1:1934-6013 GCA_028688175.1 Methanothrix sp.
AGATGATAAAGAGATTACAATTATCGATTCTGCCAATAGGACAGTGACGGTTAATAAGCCAGTGCAAAAAATCATCATTGGTAGCTCATATTATGGAGAAACATTGCTGTATATTCTCGGCGTCGATGATAAGACAATAGTTGGAGTTGAAGAGTCTACAAAGACAAAGAACGTCCTCTTGCCTCAGCTTAGCGCTAAAGAAAGCATAGGGTCTCGTGGGTCTCCGGATATCGAAAAGATAATGGACTTAAATCCTGAGATCGTATTTGTATATGTAAGCTCGCCTAAAGCGGAACTGCTTGAGGATAAACTCAAAGGTACAGGCATCACGGTTATTAGAATGGATTTGTGGAGGATGGCAACGTTAAGAGACGAGGTCGAAAAGCTGGGATACATTTTCGGAAAGCAGGAAAATGCAAATAAATACTTGAAGTTTCACGATGAAGTAGTCGGACAGATAAAAGACAAGGTAGCAGACATCCCCAGCGATGAGCGCACCAGAGTCTATTTGGACGCGAGGGTGGCAGAGGGAACATCGGATCGCAGGACCAGAAATGCTCCTGATGGCGTGCACCAGCTCTGCGAGAATGCTGGTGGAGATAATGTCGCATCTGCCCTTTCTACATCCAACCCGACAGTTAGCGCAGAATGGGTACTCACACAAAATCCTGATGTCATTTTGGGGTGTGACTTTGGAATGGAGGGCGGGTATGGAGCGGACAATTTAACACAGTTAAAAGATCATTACGATGCAATGATGTCTATGCCTGGATCAGAAGGAATTTCTGCGGTCAAAAACAACCGCATTCATATTATCAGCAACGATATCGCATTTGGCCCGGATTACTTCATCTCTCTGGCATACATGGCAAAAATGTTGCACCCGGCAACCTTCGCAGACCTCAATCCTGAGAAGATACATCAGGACTTCATGGATCAGTTTTACTCATACATCAATTTCAATGTATCTGAACATGGAGCATTTGTCTATCCGCCATTAAATGAGAGCTGAACGCTCTCGTTTTTCGCCGGAATAATCCGCAAGGTGCTACCTTTTCTCTTTTTAACGTGCTTGTCAAAATCTATTAATAGCACGATGCTTTTATCAATACCATGATTTATCTGATAAACATACGAATTAGTAATATGAAATTGTATCGTAGGAGGGAAATTGATGGTTAGAAACAAATTCATATGGCTTGCTGTAATTTTATGTGCGTCTGCATTTATTTTACCAGCACTCGCCGGGAGCTTCACGCTCAAGATCTATGGAAATGCGAATATGGATAACATTATTGACGAAAAGGATGCAGAGTACATCAGAGGAGTCGTTTCAGGAACGCAGCATCCTACGATGTTTTCAGACACCAACCTCGACGGCACAATAAACGAAAATGATGCCGTCTTGGCAGAAAAGATAGTCAATGGAACGGAAGAAAACCTGACAATCATCGATTCTGCCAATAGTACTATAACAGTGAAATACCCCATAAAAACTCTGGTATCACTGAATCAGCACTCAGCAGAATGCATTAAGATCCTTAGCGAAGAAGAAAAAATAATCGGAGTCGAGCAATACGTTGCGGATAAGACCGAGTTTTTCCCTGATTTATCAAAGCTGCCCGTGGTCAAGTCCGGATCGGATTGCGACTTTGAAAAGATTCTCTCTCTGCACCCGGAGGTAGCCATTGCCTATGGATGGAATGGAGCCGTCTCAAGCTCACTCGAATACGCCAAGAGCCTTGAGCCTCATGTGACAGTCATTGGCCTCAACCTGTATCAGCCATACAACATCTCTCAGGAGATGGCGCAGCTGGGATACCTCATGGGAAATCCGCAGAGAGCCTATGAGTTCATCGATTTTTATGAGTCGTACCTGGATATGATAAAAGAGAAAGTAAGCCAGATTCCGGAAGAGAAACGCACTCGGGTTTATCTGGAGCAGAACAAGGATTTCGCTGCCGCCAGCAATGGATCCGGCCTCAATGATATGTGCACACTGGCAGGCGGGGACAATATTGCCCTGGGCCTTGTGGGATCATCCCCTACGGTAGATCAGGAATGGGTAATCCAGCAGAATCCAGAGGTAATAGTAAAGACCGCAAATCACGGAAATAAGTATATGGGATACGAGAAGGAAAACTCCACAGATGCCAGGGCTCTGAGGGAGACCATCCTGAATCGCACTGGTTGGCAGAACATCAAAGCTGTTCAGGATGATAGAGTATTCATGCTCTCGGACAGCAATGCCGCAAAACCAACATTCTTCATCGGAGTTGCGTATCTTGCTAAGTTTTTCTATCCCGATCTCTTCGCCGACCTGGATCCGCAGGCCATCCATCAGGAGTACCTGACAAGATTCCAGAGGCTGGACTACGACCTGAGCAAGCGCGGAGTGTTCGTCTATCCACCGCTGGAGGAGTGATTGATGAAAAGATTGAGATATTTTTTGCCGCTTTTTCTGGCGGTATTCGCAACGCTGGCAATTATGTCTGGACTGGCTTCGGAAGACACATTAGAGATCTTCGGAAACGCCAACATGGATGATACAATAAATGCAGATGATGTAACCTATCTGCATGGAATAATAAATAAAACCAGCATGGAGACAGAGCTTGCCGATGCCAATTACGATGGGAAAATCGACCAGCAGGATGTATCTGTAGTCGGAGAGATCATCCAGGGAGTGGAGACGAAGCTCGTCCTCTTCGATTCTGCCGGCAAGGTTGTGCAGATCAAGACGCCTGTAAAAAGCATCATCCCCGTCAACCGCAACGCTGCTGAGGCTCTGAGGACGATCAAAACCTCAGACAAAATCGTAGCAGTCAGCGACTCTGCATTGAACGACAAATCCTACTTCCCTGAATTCCAGATGATTTCGAGCGTTGGATCGGCAAAAACGCCTGATATGGAGAAGATTCTAAAACAGAATCCAGATCTGGTTATCTATTACGGGACCCAGTGGACCGGCGACTATGAGACCATCAATGATACTCTAAAGAAAGCAAATCCGGATATATCTGTGATCGGTCTGGACTGCTTCAAGCCGGAGACCTATGTGCAAGATATCATGAAGCTGGGATATATTATGGGAAGAGTCAAGGAGGCAGAAGAGTTCACCGATTGGTATAACGATAAGATAGATGAGATTGAGAATGCCATCAAAGATATTGCCGATGAAGCGAAGCCAAGAGTATATGAAGGGGGGCGCAGCGACTTTTATCAGACCGGCGGCATGGGTTCCTCCTCAAATAATGTAACTGTCATGGCCGGCGGAAAGAATATCTTTGCCGATACGACTGGAGATGCAACCGTTGATCCCGAATCGCTGATAAAAAGAGATCCCCAGTTCATCATCTGGAAGATCAGCAATATCGGCGGCTATTCCCTGGAAAAGGACAATACCACTAAATTCAAAGAGAAACAAGATGAGGTAATGGGCCGCCCGGAACTGTCCAACGTCTCGGCGGTTAAGAACGGCAATGTCTACATTCAATCCGCAGATGTTTTCTTCGGAGGAAGGTATTTCCTGAGTATAATTTACCTGTCAACGTGGCTGCATCCCGACCTCTTCACGGATCTGGACCCGGAGGCAATACATCAGGAGTACCTGACCAGGTTCCAGGGACTGGATTATGATCTGAGCACGCAGGGCGTATTTGTCTATCCGGAGAGGACCTAAATGAGAAAAGCGATTCTTTCCATTTTGATGCTCGTTCTATCCTCAGCGTTGCTCATCATCTCTCCGGCGGCGGCATCGAGTTTCACCCTCAACATCTTCGGAAATGCCAATATGGACGATACCATAGATCAAGTTGATATTGATTATCTTGAAGGTGTGATAAAGGGAACAAATGAAGCCACCAATCTTTCCGATGCCAATTGCGATGGAATAGTGGATCAAAAGGATATTGAGCAGATAACGCAGATTATACAGGGCGATGAAAAGAATCTGACTCTCATCGACACTGCCAACAGAACTGTAACCCTAAAAATGCCCATCAAGAAGATAGTAGCCGTAACCGGCGATGCAGCTGAGGCCATCAGGGTTTTGCATGCCACCGATAAGGTTGTAGGTG
>JAQTYS010000167.1 GCA_028688175.1 Methanothrix sp.
ATATGCCGACTGCCTAGACCAGGGATTCCCATACTGCCTTTTGCAGCATGGCCACCACCGGCAGCCTGATGATCACCGCCAGCCTTTCGCCACCCATTGTCCCAACCACAATAGAGGAGCGTTCGTCGGCAATCATAAGGCCGTCTATGCTGCTCTTTGAACCATCGATGACGTAGTCTCTAAAATACTTCTCTGCCCCTTCTTTCATCTCCTGAACATCATAGCCCAGTCCATCGAACTTCTCCTTTTTATCGACCTTTATCCGTAGGCGTGCCACTCTCTTAAGCTCCGTCCTGTGATCAATCAAGAGGTCCGGGCAGCGGCAAAAAACTATCAGCTCCCTTTCAACTTTGCTCAGAAAATCACGAATGCGGTTTTTTATTCCCCAATCACTGCGAACGCACCATACCGGAGAGCTGCCATGGACCTCCAAATTGAGGCTTAAAAGCTCGTGAGTGGATCGGTCTATGGATGCCACCAGCTCATCTTTTAACCTTTTCATGACCCTATCCGGCTCAACGGCTCGATAGTAAGTTGGTGAGCCCTGCACAAACTCCACAAATCCTTTGCTTTCCAGATCTCTCAGGATGTCGTAAATCCTGGTCCTGGGAACGGCGCTCAGTTCGTGCACCTCCCTGGCTGTGGCTTCTCCCATGCCTACCAGCGTGGCATATGCTTTGGCCTCATATTCTGTGAGTCCCAGCCTTCGCAGTCCTTCGACAATTTCATCAAGCATTGTAACTCACCTAGTTACAACAATGTTATATAGATTGTTGCCAGAATATCACCGAGAGCATCCTTGGCTGTGCATCCATTAGGGAGAAATTATAATGGCATACAAATTTCGGGGAGATTCCATTTCATCTCTACTTGCTATTGCAGTGTGCATCTTTGCTCTGGCACTGCTTTCTGCCTGCTTTGCGTCTGTAGAGGCCACTGAGGCCGGAGCGCCCATTCCACCGGAGGAATTTGGAGACGATTACTATAAGGTATACGGAAAACCCAACCTCACCCTCTCTCTGGAGCAGGACCGCGTCTATCAGGGAGAGACTGCCTCTTTATTTTTGACGCTGACCAACCGGGGAAGGATTACCTCATTTCAGGTAAATGAAGAGCCTGCAGCCAACAAAAAGGAGGAAATCCTGGCGGCGCAAAAGGAGCAGGAACAAGAAAAGCTGAGGACTGTGGCGCAGGATGTTTCCGTCCTCCTTTTAGCCGAAAATAAGAGCGCCATAGACATAAAGCGGGCTGTGGCCTTTCCAGGCAGCATCCGGGAGGGCCAGACATCTGCCCGGCTGGAGTTTCCCATCGAGGTCTACAAGAATACCCGGCCTGGCTTGTACCGGATCTATGCGATAGCCAATTTTACCTACCAGAAGGATGTGGCGGTAAAAGGAGATGAAGACCACCCGGAGAGCCCTGATGTCTTCTACTGGTACGATAGCATCAGCCAGGCAATTCCCATAACCCTGACGGTAGAGCGAAGGAGCGGGGCAGAGTTTGAGGTAATGGATGTCAGCCCCTCCGCTCTGGTGGCCGGCTCCGAGGATAACGTGATCCGGATTCTCATAAAGAACGTGGGCTATGATACGGCCAAAGACCTGGTGGCCCGCCTCCGTCCCGAGAGCGGCATGTATGTCAGTGTGGACGAGTCGCCCATCAGGGCTTTGCCACCTGAGCAGGAAGCGGAGCTGATCTACAAGATGGATGTCTCCAAGGATGCCGTGCCCGGCAAGAATTACCAACTCAAAATCCTCTTCGAGTTTTCTGATGGATACCGGGACGATCTCTCCGACTGGGAGAATGCCTATATCCAGGTTGAGCCGGAAAGCACAGGTAGATCGTGGTCCGCCCTGCTTATTATCATTATTATGCTGGCGGCAGCAGTTGTTGTGGTGGCAAAGAAAAGAGGCAAGATCTGAAAAGACGCATGAAAAGGTGAACGACGTTGAATCAGAAGCAACCGGCGATTTCTGCTCGGGGCGTGGTCAAGAGCTTCGGGCGGCAGCGCGTCCTGGACGGCCTTACCGTGGATATTCCCTCTGGTGTGACCTACTGTCTTCTCGGGCCTAATGGCTCAGGCAAGACCACCTTCATTCGCGCCGTCGTCCGGCTGCTGCGCCTGGATGGCGGAGAGATTTCCGTCTTAGGCAGACCCGTCTCAGAGGTAGGTAAGATCTACTCTCAGATAGGCTACATGACCCAGCATAAAGCCCTCTATCCCGACCTGACGGTAGAGGAGAATATGCAGTTTTATGCCGGGCTGTATGGCCTCGATAAGCAGCTTCGAGAGGAGAGACTGGAGGAGCTGCTGGAAATGGTCGACCTCCTGGAGCACCGCGGGCGCCTGGCCGGAGCGCTTTCGGGGGGCATGTACCAGAGGCTATCATTGGCCTGCACACTCATCCACCAACCCAGGCTGCTCTTGCTGGACGAGCCCACGGTGGGCGTTGATCCCCGCCTGCGCCAGACATTCTGGGATTACTTCGGCAGGCTGACGCGGGAGGGTAAGACGGTGCTCATCACCACTCACCTCATGGATGAGGCAGAGAAATGCCAGAGGGTGGGCTATATGCGTGCCGGAAGGATGGCGGCAGAGGGCAGCCCCGAGGAGATCTTGCGCCTGGCAGGGCTGCGGCCCCAGCTCAAACTGTGGCTGGCAGAGCCGCAGAAGGATGCAGCTCTTCTTCGAGCCCAGGGCTATGAAATTGAGATCGTTGATGGTGTCTTGCAGGTTCGCCTGGAGAGCCATGCCCAGATCAAAGATATCCTGGCAGTCGCCATGCCTCTGGACATGAGGCTCGCGGAGCCGCGGCTGGAAGAGGCCTTCTTGCGTCTCTCGGAGGCGGCATGAGTCCCAGCCCGGCGCGGGCGGGGGTAGTGGCCCTGCGCGTCATCCGTCAGCTTAAGAGGGACCGGCGCACCATCGGCCTGATTGTCTTCGCTCCCATCGTTCTCATGACTCTCTTCGGCTATGCCCTATCCGGAGATATGAGCGGCGTAGCTCTGGGCCTGGTAGATGGGGGCGGCCACGCGGGACTGCGGGCGCACCTGGAATCGATAAAGGACTTTGATATCCTTCATTTGGGCTCACAGTCGGATGCAGAACGGCTCATAGAGGAAGGTCGGCTGGACGGAGCCGTACTCCTGCGTCCCGGAGAGGTGCAGGTATTGCTGGATGCCAGCAGCCTGCAAATCTCGGGCGCCATTGCCGCGGCGGTGCAGGCGGGAGCGGCCAGGGAGTTGGCCGGGCAGGAGGCGGCCAGCCCACAGTTGAGTGCGGAAAGTTTCGTGGAAAGTTCCATCTTAACGCGCTACATCTTCGGCTATGACCTGGAGATGATGGATACGGTGGGCCCGGCCATTTTGGGCCTGGTGGTCTTTTTCTTCACCTTCATCAACGCAGCCATCGCCTTCATCCGGGAGAGGTCGCAGGGAACTCTGGAGAAGTTCATGGTCTCGCCCCTCAGCCGGGTGGAGATGATATCCGGCTACGTTCTGGGTTTCTCTCTCTTCACCCTGCTACAATCGGCCACCACCCTATCAGTGGTCACCTTAGGTTTTGGAGTACCGCTAGAAGGAAGCGCTTTCACAGCTCTTGCCGTGGTCCTGCTCCTGGGCGCGGGCGCTCTGGTCCTGGGCTCCTTCTTCTCCAACTTCGCTCGCAGCGAATTTCAGGTGGTGCAGTTTATACCCCTCATCATCACACCTCAGATCGTCCTCTGCGGCATCTGGTGGCCCCTGCAGTCCGTGCCCGAGTTCATCCGGCCCTTCTCCTACATGCTTCCTCTGACCTACGCCGCCCATGCCCTGCGAGAGGTGATGCTCAAGGGCGCTGGAGTCGCCGATATACTCTATCCCGATCTGCTGGCCCTGGGCGTATTCTTCCTGATCTTCTTTGCGGCGGCAACGCTCATGCTGAGGAGAGAGGTGGGATAGAGTTAGGTTAGATGATAGCGAGCAAAGAAAAAAGAAAAAATAGCTTTCATTCAAGCCGGCTTCGGTGGTTTTACCATTACGAAGGCCACAACAATGCCGATTGCCGCCAGGACCGCCACATATGGGAAGACATTGACGTAGCCGCCCAATGTGTCCTTAGCAGCACCTGCCATTAAATTCCCAATGATGGCTCCAACACCGTATGCTGTGAAAACCAGGCCGTAGTTCCGGGCGTAGTCCTTGGTGCCGAAATAAGTTGCCGTAGCTGCCGGGGCAACGGCCAGCCAGCCGCCCAGACAGAGCCAGAGCGCTGCAAAGGCGATCGTGTACATCGTGATTGATGCAGGATTGGTGTACATCAGCAGGGAAGCCGCGATGATGATCACATAGGACAATATTGCCGTCCTGGGGGGCGTGAGCTTGTCTGTGAGAGTGCCGAATATTGGTCTGCCCACAGCATTGCAGAAGGCGAAGGGAAGCACCAGATTTGTCAATGCAACAGAGATATCAGCTTCGGCAATTCCTGCATTGGCTGCAACTTCCAGACCGGCGGGCTTGGCAACACCTATGGCCATAAGTCCAGCCAGTGCACCAATCACATAGCAAATCCATAGACCATAGAACGCCTTGGTCTTGGACATCTCATCCCTCATGTAATCGCTCTTCTTTCCTCCAGCAGCGGCTACAGGCGGCTTCCAACCGGCAGGACACCATCCGGCAGGTGGGAAGGCCAGGAACATGGAAAGAACCACAATGAGGATCAGAAAAGCTATGCCCAGGATCTTCATGGAAGCGAAAACTCCTCCGAAGCTCGCGGAGAGTATATCCGACATTTTGCCGGTGATGAACGCGGAGAAGCCGAAGCCCAGAAGGGTCAATCCTACCGCCAGCCCCCGCTTGTCAGGGAACCATCTGGCCGCAGTTGTAATGGGGCAATTATAGGCTATGCCCACACCAACGCCGGCAATAACTCCATACAGGATCATGAGCATCATCGGGGAAGTAGCCATGGACCCCAAGATCCAGCCCAGTCCGACGATAACGCCGCCCAGCATTCCCACCTTTCTAGGTCCATATTTCTCAATGTATTTGCCCACCAACGGCATGGTTAAGGCAAAGAATGCCAGGGATGCGATATAAGGAAGCGACATCTCCATGGCGCTAACGGTTAATCCGAAGCCTCCGTCAGCAACGGGAGCAGTAAATATCTTTTTTAACGGAACGCTAATTATACTATAAGCATACACTGCACCAAGACAAAGCTCGATAATTGTTCCGATAATAATCAGCAGCCATCGCCCTGATTCAGGTGGCATGCCCAATATCTTCACATCATCTGCCATAAGTACACACCTTCGCATATCAGAGTATTCTCAATCAGTACATAGAAATAATATAAGCTTGTGAGTATAAATTTTAGTCAACTTGATTTAATTAATCCCTCCTTATCTCCTCCCAGACCCTTGAAGATTATTCAATGGCTTGGACCTAATTTCGTTCCTCATATATTTAAATTTGGCGGCAATTATCGGGATTATAGATTATAATATTACACATATCGCAAAAATACTGAACTCAATTTACATTCGTATTCGATGTACATCTCACCAATCCAAAAAAGCGGCCTTGATTTTGGAGATATTATCTATCGCTATCGACAATAGTTAATAGGCCGTTTTCAAACCATCGTTAATGGCAATCTCTTTTAAGGTGAATGAAGAATAACCGAAGAGGTGGTGCTAATATGCTAAAGGCCAACCCCAAGACATCATGGAACAGCAACGAATGCATGCCAACGGTTGCAGCAACGGCTTACGTAGATGAATCTGCAGTGATCATAGGCGACGTGCGCATTGGCGAAGAGGTTTACGTAGGCCCGGTCGCATCCTTGCGGGCGGACGAGGCCAACCCCATCATCATCGGCGATAGGTGCAACATCCAGGACGGCGTTATCTTCCACGGCCTCATGGGAAGCTCCATAAATCTGGGAAGGCAGAT
>JAQTYS010000168.1 GCA_028688175.1 Methanothrix sp.
TCCTACGCCATGAACTTTGGGACCATCTTATTAGAACTTCCCCACCAGCTCGATTCAGGCCAGAGAGATGAGTTCCAGCAATTCCTTTGCCACCTTGCAGCTCTCTCTTTTCGTCCTCATGAGCGTGCTCATGCGCCGGCAATCTCCGTTGTAGTTGCTTTTTTTATCCACTATGAAGAGATCCACCTTTCCGAGCATTGAATGCACACCTTCATCATTGGGGGGAATGCCCATGGCCCTCATGAATTTAGCTGCAGGACCGCTAACCGGTTTATTTACGATGAATGGACTCATGGCCACAACTTTTTTGTCTTGGAGTCGCTCGCGCACACCCTGCAAGGCTAAGATAGGGCCGATGCTGGTCACGGGATTGCTGGGTCCGATAAGAATTGTGTCTTCTTTTTCCAGAATATCAAGAAAAGCCTGGCATGGAAGGGCGGCATCCATACCCGCAAAAAAGAGGGATGAAACCTCCGGCAATCCCTTACGCCCTACCCAGAATTCTTGAAAGTGCATTACTCCTTCGGGAGTAGAAACGACCGTAGAGACAATATCATCCGTCATGGGAACAACTCGCTGCTTCACTCCTAGCGATTCGGCTAACGACTGAGTGGCATGACTTAGTTTGACTCCCCGGCGAAGCAATTCGGAGCGAAAGATATGGACGGCTCGATCTTTGTCCCCTACCTGTAGCTTCTCTTCGATGCCCATCGCGATGAGAAAATCATGAGTCAGAGTCTTGTCGCCCTTTATGCCCCACATTTTCTTCAGATCTATTATATCGGCCAGAGTGTAAACCACAGAATCGATATCTGGTGATATGTAGTTTCCGGATATCCATAGGTCTTCAGCTGTGTTCACGACTATTGACAACTCTTCTGGCTTCAAAAGCTCCTTTAGGCCCAAAAGAAGTTTGGGCGTGCCCGTCCCACCGCTTAAGACCAGCATCCTAAAACCAGCATTCAGACGTCCACTATGATCATGCCCGTCTTTAGGTGGGCCGCATCTTCATCCGGGATGGTTGATTTCACGGCTTTTTCACAGTCAATTGCGCTGTTTCCCAGGGGGTCTTCGAGAATGAGTGTCAGAGGAAATCGCCCATTCCTGGCGAGATTTATCTTGTCCAATATCTCTTCGCCTCTTCTGACGCTTTCCTGGCTTTCTGCCTCTCGTGCTGAGCGAGTGGCAAAGCCCACTACGCCCTCTATCCGTTCAAGGACGCCCTCTACGTTGGATATATAAGAATCCGATGCAAATCCGGGCTCGATGTCCACACCAAGCTGTGGAATGCGCAGGGTGCCGCTGGATGAACGAATCACCCTTGCGTCCAGATCCTCAATGCTCGTCACCTGCAATGTAAAGCGCACCGGCTCCTTTTGCGTTAGGAGTATGGTATCGTTGTGTCTATAGCCGCAGTCACAGACTCCGGCAATTACCATAGCCTCTCCGAAATGGGGTATGTCCACCGTCTCCCAGCTAAACTGCATCTCGACTGAGCAAATGGGACAGCTCGCGTTTGTAGTTAGATTCAATCTTTACTCCCGACCACCTTCTCGCGGTCGATCTTTATGCCGCTCGGCACTAAAACTATAAGATCATCGCCAATTCCGGCTATGTCTCCGGATACATCTTCTATTGCCTTTTTAAGTTCACCAATAGCCCGGTCCAGAGCAGCTTTATCTCGTTTCAGACCGGCGATATCCACCAGGACGATATTACCAGTATAAATCTCCTGTTTGATCTCGGGAAGAACCTCGACCCTTCCTAACTCAGCTACCCTTAAGATCATCTCCGGAGAACCGCTACCTTCCTCGAACTGACCCAGATCGACTTCAGAGTAATCCTGCTCCTTAGACTTTCCTATGAGCTTGAGCTTTTCTAGGAATCCAGCCATCATAAACCCCGCTACGGAAATGTGTATTATTATATTTATATTTAACGCCGTTACAGGTCCACAAGTTTCAATCCAACCAAGCCCATGGCCGCCATGAAGAGCAGGACTATCAAAGCAAAGCTCGAAGATCTCAGCTCGGCGGGAAGGACTATTTGTGCCCCTAAAATGAGGGCAATCATCAGAAATACCAGACCAGTACTTAATCCAATCTCAAGCCACTTCTTCTTCACAAGAGTATTGTCCCCCCGCCTTAGGAGATATACTTTTTCGCCCGAAGGCCGTCCTCTCCTGCCAGGAAATCTACCTGCGATCGTGTCCTTTGGCCATGCCAGCCCATGGCAATAAAACGAGGATAAACAGGCAGCCTCTCTCTCAGGCTATAGTCTGAGAGACGACGATGCAGCTCTACTTCATCCGGCCAGGGACAATCGGGATTTATACCGTCAACAGTAACCGTGCTGATTCCTCCCAGATCATCGGCTCCCGCGGTTATCAGAGGAAGCGGGTCCACAAGGTTTGGCGGAACTTGAATCGCCACCTCTAATGGAAGGATCTCGCGCGCCATCTTTACTGTTTTGCACAGGTCAATTGTCTCTGGTCGGGGCGCATTCTCCAGAGCGGTTCCCGGTTTGGGATCCAGCGGCTGGATGATTACCTCCTGAATATGACCAAAGGCTCTATGCAGATGGGCAATTTTGCTGATTGCTTCTTCCCGGTCCTGCATGCTCTCCCCAATGCCCACCAGTATGCCTGTGGTGAAGGGAATACGAAGTCTTCCCGCCCTGGCTATGTACTGTAGCCTTAAATCAGGTCTCTTTCCCGGGGATTTGGCATGCGCCCCCAGAATGGCAGTTGTCTCCAGCATCAGTCCCATAGAAGCGTTATACGGCTGCAAGCGCCTCAGATCTTCCGGCTCCAGCAGGCCGGCATTGCTATGCGGCAGGAGGCCAAATTCAAGGGCCATCTCACATAGCTCGATTAAGTAGTCCAGCAAATCTGCGACGTTGGCCTTTGTCAGCAGGCTCTCAAAGCCAGAGATGGTCCAGGGCGCCTCACCCATTGTAAAAAGCGCCTCGCTGCAACCATGAAGAGCGCCCTCTTCCAGCAGATGCATCGCCTCGGTTCTAGTGATCAAATGGGCGTCCTTTAATTCCTTTCGAAAAGAGCAGTAGCCACAGCGATTCCTGCAGAGGTCCGTCACCGGAAGAAAAATATTTTTGGAGTAGGTAAGCGTCTTCATCTTTAGAACGAAATCAGGGCTACTCCCCGCCTATTCAAAGGCGGGATACAGCCCGTACCTATTATATTCACGCCGCTGATTGCGTTTATATATCATGATGTCTATGCATCTTTGTCTGGCTTTTGCTACTAGAAGTAGAATAGACTCAGGTAGGTCAGCCAGGATAGATCTCAGAACTCCCGGTAACTGGTTGTGGCAGGAAGTCTGCCACGTAAAATCTGGAACGGCGAGCGTCGAAGTCATGAAATAGTCGCCCTGGGGCGGCATGGCGTTGGTCGAAGGACCATAGATGCCTGCGACTTCAGTCGCGGGAGCCGTCACCGACGAAACTCCACCAGCTTCAAAACATTTCCAAGCGGACAGTCCTCAGGAGCCTCGCCCACTATATCCACAATGGTGCATCTTTCGCCATCTTTCAGTCCCGATGGATGGCACATATCATACATGCTGCACTCGGTATCCTCGCATTTCATGGCTTCAAAGACGATCTTAGAACCGGGAAATGCTTTTCTGGCGTCAAAGGCGGCGATTATGGGACTTTCTGCCACCTCAACCGCCCGCACTCCTGCCTCATGGATAGGACAATCATGAATCAGCTCTCCACGGGTCCCCAATATCCTATATCGCCTGCTCGGCTCCAGATTGATGCAGGTGTTTCTGAGCTTACAGGTCTCGCATTCCGGTGTGGGGCCCACGAAGGTGAACTCCAGGCCAATGCTGGCCAGTTTCGTTCCAATCAGTGTAATTTGTGTGGATGCCTCGGACATAGTTCATTCTCCTTTTTCATGATTATTATTAAATCAGATTATTCCGGTCGCTTCAGCTGCTTTGGTTGCAGCCATTTTGTTCAGACCCGAATCCAGTATGGTATAGCGTTCCGGTCGAATCTCGCGGGCGCTTACCAGGGCTTTGATTACGCTATCTTCATCTAAACCTGCTTCTGCCGCAGAGGTGGGGGCACCAACCAATGCCAATGCCCTTTTTATCATCTTCCAGTCCCCACCATGCAAATACATCATCATAATGGTGCCCAGACCGCAAAGCTCGCCATGCAGAGCCCTTCCCGGTGCAATTTTGTTCATAGCATGAGCGAACTTGTGCTCCGAGCCGCTTGCCGGGCGCGACGATCCGGCTATGCTCATAGCCACTCCACTGGATATCAGTGCTTTGATTACTATACGGGCAGATTCCTCCAGGCCCGGCCGAATATCTGCCGCAAGCTCAACGATCATGCGCGCGGTCATGCCGGAGAGAGCTGAGGCATATTCACTATACTCCTCATTTCTCAGGCGATGAGCCAATTGCCAGTCCAAAATGGCTGTATAATTGGAGATGATGTCGCCACATCCGGCAGCTAGAAGCCTCCCCGGTGCCTGGGATATTACCTTGCTGTCGGCCACAATTGCCAGCGGGGATTGTGCTTTGATGGACGTAGTCTCCCCGTTGATCGTCAAAGATGCCTGGGAAGAGCAGATGCCGTCATGCGAAGCGGCTGTGGGCACTGAGAGAAAAGGCACACAAACCCCTAGCGAAGCGAGCTTGGCAATGTCTATCGATCTGCCGCCACCCGCGCCGATCAGAAAGCTGGCTTCGTTCTCACGTGCCAGATGCTTTGCGCGATCTACCTCTTCCAACTTGGAGGCGCTGCAAACGAGAGTATCGGACTCGTAGCCATTTTTCTCCAGGAGATCAGATATGGCTTTCCCTATCACATCGTGGGTACGCGGGCCGGTGATGATGAGTGAGCGCCCTTGCAGCTGCAGCCGGCGGCAGATGTCGGGCAACTCCAGTATCACGCCACTACCTATCGCTACGATGCGCGGGAGTTCCATCCACCTAGATCCGACCATTGCCTATCTCACCAGCGAAAAAACAGGATTAGATGTATGTGGTCTATAGCGATATAAAATCATATCTAACAGGTCACAATCTCAGAGCGCAGATCGCACAGTATCCGATCCCTTATGACATTGACGGCGGAACTGGTTCTGTTGCGGGGGCGGGTGAGTGGGATCTCAATGATGTCCTTAATTCTTCCCGGTCGAGCGGACATGATAACTATGCGGTCCGCGAGGTAAATGGCCTCGTCAACGCTGTGGGTGACGAAGACCACTGTCTTTCTCTCCTCTTGCCAGATGCGCAGAAGTTCAGACTGCATGATGTTGCGCGTCTGGGCGTCCAGGGCTCCGAAGGGCTCATCCATGAGCAGAGCCTTGGGGCGGTTGACCAGAGCTCGAGCGATGGCCACCCTTTGCTTCATGCCCCCGGACAGCTCGTGAGGATAGCGCGTTTCAAATCTCTCCAGGCCCACCATCTTAAGATACTGCCTGCCCTGAATAAGTCGCTCCGTGGCAGGTATGCCTTTTAATTCCAGGCCGAAGACGATGTTATCGATGACCGTCCTCCAGGGAAATAGTGAGTACTCCTGGAAGACCATGCCTCTCTCCGGGCCGGGGCCTACTATAGGTTCGCCATCAAGAGTAACCGTGCCCTCGGTTGCCTCCTCAAGACCGGCCACTATGCGCAGCAGTGTGGTCTTGCCGCAGCCGGATGGGCCGATGAAGCAGATGAACTCGTTGTCCTCTATCTCCAGGTTGATATCCTGGAGGGCTAGCATCTCTTTTCCGTCCGCAAAAAATTGCTTGGATACTCCCTTGATCTCCAGCAGAGCCATTCAGAAATGGATATCACGGCGGTTAGGTATAGATCTTTCCATTTGAGAAAATGGGGTGAATGGGAAGACCGAACATCTTCGCCCAGAAGCGTGTAGGGCCGGTGCAGTCTTCCTTGCCACAGATACTA
>JAQTYS010000169.1 GCA_028688175.1 Methanothrix sp.
ATCTTCGCCAGAAACTCTCAGGGCCTTTCTGTATATTTCTTCTCCAATCCAGAAACCGGCATCAATTCTTAGCCGGTCCAGGTCATCTTGGAGCGATGATATTCTTCCCGCTAGTTTAGCCCTGATTAAGATACCGATCACGCCAGAAATCTTCAATCCATCCTGAACGCTTTCCTTCTTCAACCTCAGAAGACCCTGGCCATTCACTGCCTTCCTCTACCACTTCTCTCCAAACGGCTGGCGCTATGATAATCTTTTTATGAAACTCTCGCAGGAGATGCAGGCGCCCAATTCTTGCCAGATGTATCAGTGTTGAAGAATCACAGATTGCACTGGGCATATCTCAGATCCTCTTCCAGCTCTGCCTCTCCATAGTGACGCCTGATCTTACGCTCACCGAGAAGCCCTTCGAACTGCAGACGAGTTTGGCCGCAGAGAGCTGAGGCTTTTCCAGAAGAAAGCATCCCTCTCTGATAAAGAGCCAGAGCTAACTCTTTGTAAAGCTCAGTCTCCACATCATCAGGCGGGACCCGGAGAGCATTTATTACATCTTCCGGAATCTTCAAAGTCCGTGCACCCATTGATTCATACTCCTTTTCATAATAATAGTGTGGATTATTCTTTAAGCTTTGGGCAATTCTATCGTCTGGACTGCGAGAAGCGAGCTACGATGGGCAGCCCCGATGCGTGGCAATGGGCTGACGGGGCGCGGCTGCCGGTGGCCCCGCAAGAATCGCCAAGTCGGTCTTTGTGCGTCCTTTGTGAGCTTGGTGCGCTTTGTGGTTTGGCCCGTTGCCGCTTGGTTATAATTATCAGCTAATAACCACAATTCGCCATTGTCTCCAATAATCCAGCCCCTGAAAATCCGCCCCGCCGGTGACCGGCTCCACCTGCTACGAGTGCTTACCAGGCAATCCCGCCCTCCCGAACGACATCGCTGCAAGCCCGGACGGCCCGGCCAGCAGGCGGCGAAAAATAGTTCCAGCTCATCGGAGACTTCGCGGCTTCGCGCCTTCGCGTGAGCCCGTGATCTCGGGCCAACCCCCCCGAGCGCGTGCGTGCAGGCGGGTCCATCCGGGCGAGGGCAACTCCGCACTCTCCGGCGTGGTAAACAATCAAGAGGGGGCCAGGCGACTCCGGGTTTTTGAGTGCTTGGACGCGAGCTAAAAGCTATATCCCATTACCAACAATATTACTCATAATGTTTGTGGAATACATTAAAGCGGCAATGGACAAAGCGATCTATGAGATGATCGACGATCCAGAGCCCTTTTATGGCGAGATACCAGACCTTCAAGGTGTCTGGGCTTCAGGAAAGACATTGGAAGCCTGTAGAGATGACCTCATGAGCGCTCTTGAGGATTGGATAGCTTTCCGCCTTAGAACCGGGCGTTCGATTCCGTCAATAGGTGGAGCATCAATTGCAGTTTCATTGGAACCGGTGAGCGTTGTTGAATAAGCTCACTCCTGTCTCAAGGCGAGAACTCGTAAGACGATTAGGGAAATTAGGATTTGATGGCCCTTTCCCCGGATCGAAACACGAGATCATGGCGAAAGGAGACATATCGATCATTATCCCAAATTCGCATCGTGGTGAAGACATAGGGACCAATCTGATAACAAGGATCCTAAAACAAGCAGCTCTCTCACGTCAAGACTGGCTTGATTCAAAGTAATGAAATTCAATGCTATGAACGGCTTCGTGTGAGTTAGCGTCCGTCTGACGATGGCCACGAGCGCCAACCTGAGGCAAGGACGCTACACGGGCGATGGGCCGACGGGGCGCGGCTGCCGGTGGCCCCGCAAGAATCGCCAAGCCGGTCTTTGTGCGTCCTTTGTGAGCTTGGTGCGCTTTGTGGTTTGGCCCGTTGTCGCTTGAGTATAACTATCAGTTAATAATAACCGCAAGTCACAATCGTTTCCAATAGTCCAGCCCCCTGAAAGTCCGTCAGCCGGTGACCGGCTCCACCTGGTACGAGCGCTCGCCTGGCAAGCCAGCCCGCCCGGACGACATCGCAGCAAGCCCGGACGGCCAGGCCCACAGGCGGCTGCTCTTAGCTGCAGCCGATAGCTGGCGATTATTGCTTAATCAGAGTCTTTCCATGAAGAATGATTTAATACCCGCTCGCCAGTCCTTGGAGCATTTTCCAGCCATTTTTCGGGACTCATAGCAAACACCGATTCGGGGCAACGTTCCAGCATCTCTTCATCCCATGACACTAAAACGGCATCGAAATCCTCAGCAACGGCAATGTAAACGGCATCCGCACCACGAAGTCGATTTTCAATGGCAATCTCTGCCGCACGAATTGCTAGAGACAAATCCAGTGGAATCGGAGTCATCCCAGGAAAATGCTTCATGAGATTGACCAGCCTCCGGGACAGAAGCGAGTCTCCAGTTGGCCTGGCAATAGCAGCTCCACACTCAGCAAACACAAGAGTAGGGCTGAATATCTTTGATCCTTTCACCATTTGCAGAAACTTGTAGCTCAGAGGATATTGTTTTTCAGACGGTCGGGCTGCGGAGACAAAGACGCTGGCATCAATTGTCAGGTTCATCTCCTCATCTCGGCAAGAATCTCCAAAGCGCTTTTTTCGCTCTTCCATGCGGAATCGATTTCTCGGGCCAAGGTCTGCCATTCTGCATCCCAGTCAATTTCCTTAATAACATTCTCAGAGGAATTTATTGGAACTAGTACGGCCATAGGTCTCCCATCCGGGCTAATCAAGGTAGCTGTCTCACCAGGGGATAGCTTTGCTAAAATATCCTCAAGATTCTTTTTGGCCGAATCTACAGAAACCTCTACCGACATGATGAACTCCATTCGTGTTAATTATTTGATTACCGTCGATTTATGTACTGCATTCTATTAAAAGTTAACCGCAAGGTCAATTTTCTAGTTGATGATGTCGTACTGAGAGCCTCCAGGCTCTGATCGGCCCCGGCCCAACTGGCAACAGCAACGAGCGCATTCCTAAAGCGCGGCGATGGTCAAACCGGGCGCGGCTGTCGTTAGCCTCGCAAGAATCGCCAAGCCGTTCTTTGTGCGTTCTTTGTGAGCTTGGTGCGCTTTGTGGTTTGGCCCGTTGCCACTTCGTTATAATTATCAGCCAATAATAACCACAAGTCATCATCGTTTCCAAAAGCCCAGCCCACCTGAAAAGCCGCCCAGCTGGTGACCGGCTCCACCTGGTACGAGCGCTCGCCTGGCAAGCCAGCCCGCCCTGACGATAGCGACGCAATCCCGGACGGCCAGGCCCACAGGCAACGGCCACAAGCCCGCCCGAGATGCCGAGACGCGGCGATGGGCTGGCGGGGTGCGGCTGCCGGTGGCCCCGCAAGAATCGCCATGCTGGAGACTGCAATAAGATTTTTTATTCGTCGTTTGGTTTATGATTGCTTAATCATTTCTATCAAGGCATCCTCTGAAAACCCATTCCAGATGGATATCTGAGATAAAATATCTTTTAATGTACCCTTCGCCAGCTCGTCGTGCAATGGAACCGTGATATTATGATCTCCTGCGGCAGTTAGCTTTCTCAGCCTGACGTGACTTCCTCTCTGCCGAATGATTTCATAGCCGAGTCGAACGAGCACTTTGAGGAGCTTCTCGCCGCTAACAACCGGACGCTTTTGCAAGAGGCTGCACCTCAAATTCAGAAATCGATAAGATCTTCAGCTCTTCACCAGATTCAAGAATATCTTCAAAATGCAGACTAGTTGCCTCTTTTATATTTTCAGTTAGCTCATCAAGGGTTTTTCCTTGTGTGAATATGCCAACACTTATTCCACGAGCGCACCAGTTCTCTCCATCAAAGTAAACCTCAAACTTCACAAGCAACCAAACCACCGCTTCCTTCTGCAAAGATTATTGCTATTGCTTAATATTTGTATGCTCCTGAGGACTGGATTTGATGGACCGTAGAATTCCGGTAAGCTCGAATCCTGCTCATCTTGGCCCACCGGTCCGGCCCACAGGCGGCAGCCACAAGCCCGCCCGAGGCAACGACGCGATGCGGGCGATGGGCTGACAGGGCGCGGCTGCCGGTGGCTCTGCAAGAATCGCCAAGCTGGAGACTGACTTCGGCTCTGCCAAAGAGTCTCTGTGTATCTCTCGCCTCTGTGGTTCGGTTCTCAATTGTTCGGTTATAATTGTCATATAATAAAATCCTGAATCAAACTGAAGGAAGTTTAATATGCTCTTGGTACTAAGTAAGATCTAATGAAATTCAATATAACCATTGAACGAGACGAAGATGGAAGATACGTGGCTGAGTGCACCGATCTGCCAGGTTGCCTTTCGGAGGGAGAGACCCTTGAAGAAACCGT
Source organism: Methanothrix sp. (assembly GCA_028688175.1). Classification (GTDB taxonomy): domain Archaea; phylum Halobacteriota; class Methanosarcinia; order Methanotrichales; family Methanotrichaceae; genus Methanothrix. The sequence continues at coordinate 4,331 of JAQTYS010000169.1, forward strand.
GGAAAACATAAGCGAAGCCATTATCGGATGCTTAAAATCAAGGCTTAAGATCGCAAGTGAAAAGCTCAAGATACCAGCCATTGATGGTAAGCTCGACATCTCTATTGATGTCACAGAGCAAAAATATGCAGAAGCTTCCTAGAGTTTGCGGTGACAGACATATCGCAGCTTTTAAGAAGGCTGGCTGGAAGCTCAATCATGTAGAGGGCAGCCACTACATCATGATCAAGGACGGAAGCGATGTCCATCTCTCGATACCCGTGCATAAGGGTAAGGATCTTAGCATTGGTCTTCTCAAGAAGCTAATCTCCAAGGCCGGCCTGACCAATGAGGAATACATCGAAATTTTCTATAAATAGTAATAGTCAATTGCATCCTTTCCAAGAGCCCAGCCCCCTGAAAAGCCACCCAGCCGGTGACCGGCTCCACCTGGCACGAGCGCTTGCCAGGCAATCCCGCCAGCCCGAACGACATCGCCGCAATCCCGGACGGCCCGGCCCGCAGGCAGCAACCACAAGCCCGCCCGAAGCAACGATGCGAGCGATGGGCTGACGGGCGCGGCTGCCGGTGACTCTGCAAGGATTGCCAAACTGCAGAGCCACATAAACAATTTCTATGAAAATGAGATCCGAGAAAAGCCGTCAGGCGCGCCAGTACCGGTTAACAATGCTAATCTCGATCTTGTTTACCCATGGCTGCAAACCGAGATCTAACAAAATCCATGAACTGCCGCAAACCTATACAGGGATCGTCATCAATCTGGCTCTCCTCTGCTGCGTCTTGAGAGCCGTTATGAAAATGCTTGGGGAAAGTCGATACTCTTTTCCAGTTTGTGTCTGGAAAATTATCATGACGATACATTGTGCCGTCGATATGCCGTCGCTCCCAATGATATGAGAATCGCCCTAAAACCTTGAAAGAGAACCATACGTCGATAAACGAGCCGTCTTTAACAAATGCCCTGAGCTTGCCGCGAAAAATGATTGAGTCTGATAGAGTGTCTGCATATTCAGTATCTACGACCCGCTTGAGCGCCTTCAGGTCTATTACTATTGCGGAAAGCTCTTCAACGCCGCTAATATTTCATCTCTCCTAACTTCCAGAAAGTCAAGTTCCTGGAAATCGTCCAAGACATCTGCTTCCCGTACTTCACCTCTTTTCAGCTTATCGTCCAGCTCAAAGATGGACCTTATGCCATGCTTTGCACCGATCTCGAATATCTCTGCCTCGATACATCTCAGCTCTCTCTCCAGAAATACCTTGACACTTGCTCGAGCTAGAATGTCACGATCCATATTCAAGACACTCGCAACCTCGTCGATAACTTCCATGATCTGATACCATCTGTATATCTGCCATTAAGATATTTTAATCCTCTTGTTTCCATAGTGCAAGTTCTGTCATGATTGCCTGGACGCTTCCTGCCCTCTGGATACGACCGCTTCTTGTCAAGTGAGCACACATGGCGAAAATGAGCCGCAAGCTCGCATGGCCTGGCCCGCAGGCGGCAGCCACGAGCCCGCCCGAGGCAACGACGCGATGCGGGCGATGGGCTGACGGGCGCGGCTGCCGGTGGCCCCGCAAGAAT
>JAQTYS010000170.1 GCA_028688175.1 Methanothrix sp.
GTATTCCCGTCATACCTATGATGGCGTTGAGGGGAGTTCTGATCTCGTGACTCATGTTAGCTAAGAACTCGGATTTGGCGCGAGCCGCAGCTTCCGCTTCTTCTTTAGCCGTGCGAAGAGCCTCCTGAGCCTTTTTGCGCTCTGTAATATTGCGCACGGATTCAATGGCGCCGGTGATATTGCCTTCCGAATCGTATAGCACGGTCGCACTCCCCTGCAAAAAAGCCTCGCAACCTCTCATATTGGGCAAGAAGGCTTCTCGATATAAACTGCCGTCTTCCTGTCTCACCAGGTTTTCGTAAAGACGATCGATGGTCCAATCCTTTCTGCCCCACTCGTCATATTTATCCAATGATGCCTTATTATATTCAATTACGAGATCGGCCAGCATCGGCCGACTTTTACCATAAAAAGGAAGTGCATACTCATAATCGCCCTTTCCCAGCATCTCTCTGGCTGTAATGCCGGTCATAATCTCGATTGCACGATTCCAGGCTATGATTTTGCCCTGCCTGTCAATAACAAAAGTAGCATCCGGCAGGAAATTAATGATATCCGCCAGGCGATGCTCTGAGTCTTTCAGCGCATCTTCCGCATCTTTTCGTGCAGTTACGTCTCTTATTGATTCTATTGCACCAATCAATTCTCCCTCGTTATCACGAAGAGGGGATGCCGTGGCCCAGATGTAGGTTCTCCGGCCCCCCAATAAAAAAGATGCGGCTGATTCTGCAAATAGTGTATCCCCCTTCTTTTCAACATAGCGGTATTGGGTTCTGGTATCTGGATTTTCGTCATAAATCAAGTCGACCAGAATCGGTTGTTGCTCTCCATAAAAGGGAACTGCGTATGCATAGTCGCCTTTGCCGATTACATCCTGTTTCCTAACGCCGGTCATCTCTTCTATGGCCCGGTTCCAGGCAATTACTCTCCTATTCTTGTCTATAACAAAGGTGGCATCCGGCAGAAAGTCAATTATGTCCATAAGCTGGCGGCGGGTGAGATTCGCCGCCTCATCAGGGACGTAGCTGGTCTTTACTTCCTCGCAAATGAGCTGATTTGCTCCATTTTCCTGCTGAACAGCTACAAATTTTATGGTCTTTTCCGTTCCGTCCTTGCAAGTTACGTTGAACGTCCGGCACCTTTTGATGCCATCACCAATTTCATTCTTGTCACTGATCCAGGTGGCTATGGCGAACCTTCGATAATCCGGGTCAGGATAGGCTCTCTTAAACCATTCTTTTCCGCAAGAGATCTCCTGCGGACTATAGCCGAAAATATCAACAAATTTTGGATTTATGCTGCTGAAGGTTCCATCTTTTTCAATAATGGCAATGGCCACCGGAGCATTTTCAATAATGCTGGCGATGTTGCGACTGCGATCTTCCAGCTCTTCCAGGCCGACCCGAAGGCGCTCCATCATTTCTGAAACTGCCTGACAGGTCGGGCAGTTCTCTGCAATTTTACCGTTCAACTCATCTAATATAGCGCTGACATCATTTATTTTATCGCTAAAGTAGCTGCCCATAACTAAGACACCAATTTAAGAAAGAGCATAGACATCCTCATTAATATTCATTTCGATAGGCCTAATTTGGACTCAATAGTAATATCCTTATCCAGACGATAATCGATATGAATAGAGGTTACTATTCTCTGAACACCCATATCAGCCAGCTTTTTGTTCGCCTCTTCGATCACCTCAAAGAGCTGCTCAAAGCTGCTTGCCTCAACGGCTGTAGACATGGGCCCGGCAATGAATTTTATGCCGGACTGATTCAAAAGTTCATGAACAGCCTGCACATATTGAGAGGCGCTGGTTCCCGTGCCCATGGGGATAGTGGTGAAATCCGCTACGATCATAGTAGTACATCAATCTGCAGATATAGAAAAGTTTTGAAGAGCGAGAAGCTTCTTTGCCGATAAAACCGGATCTTCTGCCTCATAGACCGATCTGCCCACTATCAGATAATTAGCACCTGCCTGCAGAGCTGCACCGGCTGAGCCACCCTGGGCACCCACGCCGGGCGAAATAATGATACGCTCTCCGATGATGCAGCGAATTTGCCTAATTCTATCCGGGCGTGTGGCAGGAGCCACCACTCCGGCGGCTCCCACCTCCACCGCCAGCCGGGCCATCTTCTCGGCCAGTGGTGCCATAAACAGCTCTGCACCTGGATGGCTCATCTCCGTAACCACAAAGAGATCGGCTCCATGCTCTGCGGCGCTCTTGGCACAGGCCTGCAAAGAGTCCTTTCCCGGAAAGGCCTGAGCGATGATTCCGCCCGCCCCAGCATCGAGCACCGCCTGACAGATGAGCCGATTGGTGTTGGGAATGTCAGCCACCTTCAGATCGGCAATGACCGGAGCAAGAGCACTGATCTCGGTTACGATTCCGAGACCCGCCGATAGGATAAGTGGATAGCCGATCTTGATGGCGTCGAAGTAATCTTTGAGCTGCAAAGCCAGTGAAAGTGCCTTTTCCCGGCTGGTGACATCAAGCGCCAGGATCAGCCTTGTATCTTTCTTCATGTTTAAATACACCCGTCAATCAGCACCATTGCTTCTCGCAGATCGCCCACTACCTCTCGCCCGGATCGTTCTCCCTTGCGGTCTAAGAAGAGTGCATCCAGACCCGCCTCCAGAGGAGACTCATAATCGTAACTGTAATGATCGCCGATATGCAGAACCTCAAAGGGCTTGACACCCATGTGGGCGCAGACTGTGCCATAGATCAGAGGCGATTTCTTTACCTCCCGGAAATCAGAGGTGGCGGAAAAGACCTCTCTAAAGTAGTCCGACAGGCCGTCCAGCTCAAAGTCGATGAACTCGCGAGCAGCGTTGGATGTCACTACCAGATCGTAGCTTAGAGAGAGATGATCCAGCACCTCTTGCACCTCAGGATAGATCTCGATCTCGTCCTCGTATATCTGCAAGAGCTCAACTTTACCCACCTTCAGCCCAAACTTATCGATCCAGTAGAGCAGGTCATACCACTCCAAATGATCGCTGCCGACCTTCATGTACTCGCCAATTACGTAACTTCTGGCAACGGGAAAGTCCAGGCCGGTCTTTTCAGCATAAAGCATGGGTATGCCTTCCATCCAGACCTTGTCGACGAATCTGGTTTTAACCAGGGTTCCGTCCATGTCCAGGGATATGACGCGAATCATCTAATTCTCCGGTTGAAGTGATTCGAATCGCTCTATAGGTTATTATTCCTTTTGGGTCAAATACAGGGGACAAAAACCAGAGAACGGTCTTTGATGACGAAATTCAGTTGATTCTGATTTTTTTGCGGCAGCGCAAAGTTTATATTCGTCATATGTCGTACTACGTCGCATGTCGTAAATCTGATAGAAATATTTTGCAGTGAGTAGACAGTAAGCAATAGGCATAATAGCCATAAATAATTGACTTCGGCTGCATTCGACGTTTGCCGAAGAAAAGGAGAATGACTTTATGAAATGGAATGATAAGTTGGCGAAATCTGTGTTTGTTATTGTACTGATAGAGATAACCACAGTCATACTATGCGTTTCTGTTCCGACACAACAAAACACTACTGATTACTGGGTAACAACGGCCAAAGACCTCATTATGAACGGATCAACCGATGAAGCCATCTCAGCATATGATCGAGCTTTGCAGATCGATCCATCAAATGAGACCATATGGACCTCCATAGCCCTGCAGCTTGCCATCTCCGGCAGAGACGATGAGTCCCTCCTGGCTTCCGAAAAGGCGCTTAGCATTATTGATGAAAAAATAAAGTTGAATCCACAAGACGGGTGGATTTGGATGAAGAAGGGCCGAGCTTTGAGCAGCCTTGGCAGACAGAATGAGTCCAACCAGGCCCAAGAGATGGCTGTACAGATCTTCAATCAGAGCATCCAGAAGGACCCTGGGAACGTCAGCCTCTGGAGGAACATGGCTGAGGCGCTCATGAACCTGGGCCGCTGGGAAGAGGGCTTGCAGGCTCTGAATAGGGTAACGGAGATCGATCCCAAGAACCTGGACGCCTGGGAGAGAAAAGGCGAGTTTCTTACATTATTGAGCCGGACCAACGAGTCCTTGCAAGCCTTTGACAAGTCCTTGGAGTTGATAGCGAAAAACGACACCAAGGAACGATCACTGGTCTGGATGGCCAAGGCCCAGTCACTCTCCTACGTGGACCGGAAAGAAGAGACCCTGGCGGCTCTGGACAGGGTCACAAATCTGGACCCGAACTTTGTGGTGGCCTGGAGGACTAAGGGATATCTTCTGGCAGACCTAGGAAGGCAAAACGAGTCTCTGGCCGCCTACGAAGAGGCCATCAAGATCGATCCCGCCGATGCTCTGACATGGAGCGAAAAGGGTTCTTTGCTTGTCCAATTAAAAAGATATAACGAATCCCTGCCTGCTTTCAAGCGCGCTCTTGAGCTGACGCCAAAGACAGATCACAAAGAGCTAGCGGCAGTATGGCTCCGCAAGGGAGATGCTCTGAATAAGACAGGCCGAACTGAGGAAGCCTTGGCTGCCTTCCAGATGTCCGTCAATGAATCAGAATCGTCTCTCCTGAGTGGTGCCAATGACACAAGAATGCTGGAGCTGAAAGGCCGGGCGCTTTTCAATATGGGCAAGTTAGACGAGGCTATAGAGACATTTGAGCAGGCCATAGCTACTGCCTCTCCCGATTCGCTGATTGCGCCCACGGTTTGGATAGGCAAAGGCGATGTGCTGAGAGCACAGGGAAGAAACCAGGAGGCACTAGTGGCTTACAACCAAGCTATCGATCTCAGTCCCATTTTTTCCGATGCCTGGGCGAGCAGAGGCGAGGCCCAGAAAGCCCAGGGTTTGGTCACCCAGGCCAGCGCATCGTTCTACGTAGCCAGGAAGCTGGGGTATATGGAGTAATCTCGACTATTTTTTTGGATCTTAAATGAAAGCAAACGGAGAGTGGGTAAATTGAAAAGAAGGAATGCCAGGAATAAGGCAAAAGAAGTCGAAGGGCCGTCAAAAATATTTGTAGGGTCAAAAATTGTTCTTGTTCTGCTGGCTCTGGCAACGCTGTGCGTCGGCGCTTTGGCACAGGAGGATACAGCCGATAAATGGTATAATAAAGGGCTGGATCTGGGTAGGAACGGCTCTTACGAAGAGGCCGTTAAAGCATATAATTGTGCTATTGAGCTTGAACCTAACAATGCCACGTTCTACACGGCCATTGTGCCCAATCTCAACACGCTGGCCTTCACCACTAATAACCAGAGCAAACGCAACGAGTCTATGAAGGCAATCGACAAAACCCTGCAGATAGATCCGAGAAATCCTCTTGCTTGGGAGATGAAAGGCGAAGTGCTCTCCCAGATGGAGAAATACAATGAATCAGTGGATGCCTATGATAGAGCTATCAAGAACATAAGTAGCTACAGGCAAGATATCCATGCCAATCAGACCGAGTTTTTATCGTATATCTGGACCTCTAAATCTATCTCGCTCTGGCAGTTGATGAGGTACAATGAGTCTCTTGAGGCTGTCGATAAGGCTGTTCAGATAGATCCTGCCGGAAACTACGATGCCTGGGCTTTCAAGGGTGAGCTTCTTGCATCACTCGGAAGATATCCCGAATCCCTCCAGGCTTTCGAGGGAGCTGCAGCCACTGTAGCAGCCAGCTCCCAACCTGAGATCAGGTCTCTTCCCTGGGCCGCGGAAGGTTATGTCCTCATGCAGATGGGCCGGTACGAAGAGGCCGACGGGATCCACCAAAAAATAATCGGCCTGAACATCACGGGCGAGAGCGCCAATCGCCGCCTGGCCGAAGCATGGTGCGGTCGGGGCAATGCCCTGGCAAAGCTTGGGGAGTATAACGAATCCCTACAAGCCTTTGATAAGTCCAT
>JAQTYS010000171.1 GCA_028688175.1 Methanothrix sp.
TCGGATTCATGCATAGCGGCTACCAAATGCCTCTAGAGCTTCTTTATGTCTCATTTGCAGGAATTATCTTTGGGCTGCTCTTCTGGCTAACAAGAAGCCTGCCAATCATCTCACTTGCGCATGGCGTTACTAATATATCGTTATTTCTGATAGTACCTATGGATCTCGATAACTTGGTTTATTTTATCTCGGTCCCAGCTATTATATTTATTTTCTATACCTATGTTTTCAAGCGGAAATCTGGCGTAGGCGGGAAAGGTTAGGTACAAAATTATAATGGTCACTAACTTTAATAAATCAAAAACAGTATGGGTTAAAAGATCAATTTGGAATTGGAGGCACTTATGTGCCCACAACATCGATAACTTTGTAACCGACGATCAGGAAGAATGTGAGTACCATTGGCACAATGGCCAGATTCAACATGGTCGAAAGGCGCTTATTCCATTGTGACGAAGCTGACAGAATTTCTGAGGCACTGAGCAAAATAATTAAGCAGATAACACTTATAACGCTGATCTCTGAGACGCCAACCGTGGCAAAAGTAGTAACTACAGATGTTGTGCTAGCCGCGCTCATAGTGCTAGCGGCGCTCATAGTGCTAGCCGCACTCATAGTGCTACTTACTGTACTCAACATAGATGATAACATAATCCTCTCACCCAATTTATTTCAAACTATTATCTGACTTAGACACTTCTCTAATTGGCTGATGTAGTATTTATAGATGTCCCCTAGGGGGTCAACGAATTTATTTTTAATGTAGCACACAAGATGTGTAGGCCAATTCATGACATCGATGTTGGATTTATATCACCTATAGTACCCAGTTAATTTACGCAGAAAATGCAAGATATGGAATGATCATTGTGATCATTTAGATAGAGCCAAAAATAATGACTTAGCAGCAGGAGCCTCTAGCCATAAAACATGAAGCTGTGAAGACAAACCCTGGCTTCTTTCCCACGAGATCCTTCTGCTAGTGGTAGAATTGCCTAAACGGCTTTCGGTACTCATCCTGCAACTCGTATTTTAATACTATCTTTTCCGGCATGACTTGAACCTCTCTTATCGACTGGCTGAAGAGGTACCAGATAAAACCTCTGTCCGGCAGCCTATACCTATCCGGCAGGCTTTCCGTAAACTCAGATTGGCCCATGATATAAGTTCTAAGCATCTCGCTTCCCGAGGCAAAGAGAAAAGGGAAGCTTACGTTTTCAATCTCTCGCTGGCAGTTGCCCTGCAGGCGCAGGCGCTGGGCCAGAAACACCAGGTAATCTTCTTTGGTTACCACCAGCTCTCTGTACTCGCTCATTGCAATCACCCCCGGTTTTACGGCAGAGGGTGAGATAAAAGTTGTCGTCATCAAATCATTTCACGATATCAGCTTTCTTGCCAGGCACAACTCAGCCAGGCTCATCTGTCCTGGAGCCGTGCTCTGTGTGACAAAGCCGTAGGTAAGAGCTGAACCATAGAGAGGAGCTATCGCGCGCAGATGTCTACCCATCCGGCCCATGGCGATCATGCAAAGGGGCATATCCGCATCCAGTAAGAACTGCAATATCCACAAATTATCATGAAGGCTCTTGGGCGTCACGGCGATCTTGGCAATTGCAGCTTTTGTCTTCTTCATCTCCTCGTAGATGCCGATCAGTTGTGATTCTTCTGGCATTCCCTGAAAGTCATGATAAGAGACGATCACCGGTTTCATTATTCTGGAAATGGCATTATCTCTTTGATCAGCCAGAAGTTCCACATCCACATAGTCAGCATAGTAGGCGGCCTTGACGAGCAGATCTATTCTCTCTCTTTCGCTGCCCTGAAACATTCCCCCTTCAGTCCGAGGGCGAGCTGTTGCAATGATCGGCTTCGCGGTGGCCTTTCGCACAGCCTTTATGGTTTGCAGAGGATCGCTTGCACAGAGCAGGTCCAGTCGCAGCTCAATCATATCAGCGTCGCCCGTGGCCAGAACATCATTTTCTGCATCCTTTCCCAGGACGGCTACTATGCGCGACTTGTGATTCATGGAATTACTGCTCCAGGATGCTCTCCTCTATCTTCATGCCAAAGTGGCGGGCAGTCTCCTCCAGATGCACCAGCACCTCGTTTCCCGCTTTGAGATCAGTCACCGGCTTGGGCAAGCCGTCGGAGCCGACCAGTTTTATGGTCTCGGCATTTTGCAGCAGAGTGCTTATCTTCTGGCCACTGACTTCCGCTTCAATGAGGATCATGGGCCTCTTCTCGATCTTGGCGCGACCAACTATGGCCGTTCTGGCGAGCCCCTCCTTGCTGACGATGGTAACCTCATCTCCCGATTTTAGCTCAGAGAGGTAACGCGTCTTCTCTCCCACCCGGATGTAAGCGTGCACCGCGCCAGCATTCACCCGAAAGGGGCGCGCTGCCACATAGGGACTATCTTCAGACTCGCTGTGAACCAGGAAGAATCCTTTAGCCTGGGAGCCGATGAGCATGCCCTCTCCAAAGGACATCATGTTGGCTGTATCCACGCATACCCGATCACCCATGCCCACAGCTTTGACGGCAGTCACCTTTGCTGAAATAAGTTCTATTCGGCCTTTTTGCGACTGCTCGACAGCATCCATGACCCTCTTGACCTCAGAAGGATCTCGGCTATCCAGCAGCACCCCCTCGGCCCCTTTTTCCAGAGTGGCCAGTGCGAGGCGCGCCTCCTCCGCCGTCTTAACGCCGCTTATGATCTTGACAGGTACGCCCTGCAGTCCGGCAATCATGTTCTCCAGGGGAATGACCTTCCAGTCTGTGCCGATGACGAGAAGATAGTCAACAATCTTGCCCATCTCCACGGCGAACTCTTCATACTTCTTGTTGGCAATGACCACGTAAGCTGCCTTTGTTCCAGAAACAGTCTTAGCGAGAGTCTCGTCCAGAGAGCTGCTCTGCACTTTGGGCAGAGCAACGGTTCCATCCCCTTCGCCGCCCTTGCCCACAACAGAAATATCCTCTGTCCCTTTCTCTACACCAAAGCAGGCCACTTTGATCTTGCCCAGCTCCCTCACACGTTCGATGTTCTCTCTGTCCACCAGAACACAATCAAAGCCAGACTCGAGAGCGGTGGTGATCATGGGCTTGATCTCCTGCCACGGCCCTTCGGCTATGAGCCACTTCTCTTTCATATGCTACACCAGGGCATTCCATTACTAATCTCTTATGCTTAAAAAATTTATACCATGAGCTGAGAATGAGTCTATGGGAAATCGGTTGGTTTATAGCCCAGTAAGCTTGCTCTTTATGCTACTACTAGCATTCTTGCTCTTTGCAGTGGTTGGCTTTCTATTTCTGGACCTGGCCAGGACGGCCTTTACCAAGATAGGCTTCTCTTGGGGCCAGGCGCTCTTGGTCCTGCTCGCCTCCTTACTGGGCAGCAGCATCAACATACCGTTGACCAATCTGCAGTGTAGCACTCCTCTGGTGCGGGAACGACAAATTCGGGCTTTCGGCATCGCTTACCGGGTGCCTGTGGTGGAGGTCGTAAGCTGCCACACCCTGCTGGCAGTCAATGTGGGTGGGGCGCTGATTCCAGCTCTGATATCTATTGCGTTAATCCACCGCTTCCCAGAGTCTCTGAGTTATGCCCTCATAGGAATCGCTTTCGTGACCATCTTAACCAATCTTGTAGCCAAGCCGGTTAAGGGCCTGGGAATTGTCACACCTGCTCTTCTTCCGCCCCTGGCTGCGGCAATTGCTGCGATCCTGCTGGTCTATTTTGGGGGAGCACCGCATGATCTTATCTTTCTCATCGCCTATGTGAGCGGAACTCTGGGCGCCCTCATTGGTGCAGATATCTTGAACCTGCACAAGATCCGTGATCTGGGTGCGCCCGTGGCCAGCATTGGCGGAGCCGGAACCTTTGACGGTGTATTTCTGTCCGGCCTGATCGCAGTGCTCTTGCTATGAATGCAAAAGTGCTTTAAGATTAACGTAAGATAGGTAAAGCATGAGCTTTAGGGGTTTCCTGGAGAATCTGGAGAAGGATGGGCTTCTTAAAGAAGTGCATGAATCCGTATCTCCTATCCATGAGGTTTCTGACTGTGCCTGGGGAAAAGGCCCTATTTTATTTGATGATGTAGATGGCCATAAGTGTTGCTTGAACATCCTGGGAACACGCCCTCTGTTGGCGCGAGCCATGGGAATTGCAACTCATGATATGGTAACTCATCTCGCTGCTGTTGGCTACGACGGGCCCGTTCGCGAGGTAAACTCCTCGCCATTTATGGAGTGCGCGAGTACTCCTGATCTCTCCCGGCTGCCCATTCTCACCCATTTCAAGGGCGACGGCGGGCCTTACATCACCTCGGCAGTAGTAGTAAGCCAGTTTGAGGGAAAACTCAATGCCTGTGTGCATCGGCTCATGGTATTGGGAAAAGATCGGCTGGCTGCACGTCTTGTTCCCGGCCGGCATACCCATCAGTTCTACCAGGCAGCAATGGCCAAGGGAGAAGAGGTGCCGGTGGCCATTGCCATTGGCGTGGACCCGCTGCTACTCATCGCTGCTTCCACGCGCGTTCCTCCTGAGAAGGAGTTTTCCTATGCCGCTGCTTTGCGGGGCGCTCCTGTGGAGCTGGTGCGCCTGGAGAACGACGTTCCTGCTCCTCATGCCGAGATAGTTCTGGAGGGATACATTACCGGAGAGCGGGCCAGCGAGGGACCGTTTGTGGATATTACCGGCACCTGTGATCTGGTGCGGCAGGAGCCGGTCATCCGGCTGACCAGGATGATGACGCGTGAGGATCCCATCTACCAGGGACTGCTTCCCGCAGGAGGCGAGCACAAGATGCTCATGGGCATACCCTACGAGCCGCTAATTTACAAAGCAGCCTCAAAAGTGGCTAAAGTTAAGAATGTCATCCTGACGGATGGAGGATGCAATTATTTCCATGCCGTGGTGCAGATAGAGAAGGAGACTGAGCAGGACGCGAAAAGGGTCATCGAGGCTGCCTTCCAGGCGCATGGCTCGCTTAAGCATGTCCTGGTGGTCGACTCGGATATAGATATCTACGATCCCAGCGATCTGGAGTTTGCCATTGCCACACGCATGCGAGCCGATGAGGATCTTGTCATCCATCCCAATGTGCGAGGCAGCACCCTTGATCCGCGCAGCATAGAGGGCATCACCACCAAGATGGGTGTGGACGCCACAGCCAGGCTGGAGCGGCTCTGGAAGTTTCAAAGGGTTACGCCCAAGGGGCAGGGCTAGGTGCCAAGAGCACCTTAACTCATCAAATCTCCAGATAGAGGCGGATGCTAAAGACTGTACCTACTGCCAGGATTATTGATATCATCAGGGCCAGGATCTGCAACATTATCTCGCTCATTTTATCACATCTATTTGCTTTTCTCTTTGCGGCCCGGATCGCCGGGACTGGGAGGGCGCCAGAACCTGGGCCGATTTCACGCCTGTAATTATGGCCATCAGCCTCACCTTTCCTGTAAAATCGGGCCGAATTCTCGCTCCCCAGATGACATTGGCCCTGGGGTCCAGCTCCTGGGTTAGGGCTCCGGCGATGGCGGCAGCTTCCTTCATGGTCATATCCGGCCCACCGGTCATGTGCAGAAGACAGGCCCCGGCTCCACGATAGTCCACGTCGAGAAGTGGATTTTTCAGAGCCGTGCGCACAATCTTCTCCGGGCTGCTCTTCATCTTGCCCTCACCCACAAACATGAAGGACGCGCCCCCTGACCTCATGATGGTGCAAACATCGGCAAAGTCCAGATTGATCAGGGACGGAGTCGTCAGGGTCTCGCAGATGCCCTGCACGATCTCGGCGATGATCTGGTCGACAACAAAAAAGGCGTGCTGGAAAGGCAGATGGGGCGCGCATTCCAGGAGGCGG